>PWGS01000202.1 GCA_003554505.1 Desulfonatronospira sp.
ATCATCACCACGGGGACCCCTGGAAGCAAAGGCTACAGGATGCCGGCATCGAGACGGAAGTAGTTCTGAAAGGTACAGGAGAATACGAGGACTTTGTCAATATCTGGCTGGATCAACTGAAAAAGGGCGTGGACCAGCTGCATTAAACCACTGCCTGATGCGCCTGCAGCAATAATACCCTGCAGGCGCATCCAGGTAAAGCTCATTCCATATTTACTAAACCGCCCATATCATTTTAAAATCAGGCTATTTTACTGTCATAACTCAAAAGACAATAATGGAGGTCATCGGGACGGAGGCCGCAATTTTTTACCCAAAACGAGTTTGACTGAAAATGGGTAAGTTTTCCTGTGACTCAGCCGATGGCTTCTCCATCTGCAAAGCGCGGTTCGTGCAGGGGCAGTAGTATATCCGCGCTTTCCCGGACCCGGAGCATGATGTCATAGGCCTGGTAGGAGTTGACCAGCGTGCCTGGGGGGATGACCTTCATCTCCATGGCCTTTATTTCCTTGGGGGGGTCAAAGTTTTCTTCAATTACGCAGAATCCGGTGATTGCTGCCCTGCCCAGGCTGGTCTGCACAAAAACGCTCATTCCACCGGGGGTGTGGGCAGGTGTATGCATTACGTATATGCCCGGAAAAAGCTCCATGTCCTTTTCCACGGTTCTTATCTGTCCGTTCTCTTCAGCGTCCAGGATGTAGTCATCCAGGTACCTGTAGTCCAGCGGGTGCGGATCGTGGGCGCTTTCCAGTTCCTCTGGACGCACGAATATCTCGGCGTTGACGCATTTGGAGTCGTTTTCGCAGTGATCGTTGTGCAGGTGGGTATGGATCACCGCGTCAATGTCTTTTGGTTCGAGGCCGACTCTGGCCAGTCCTTCCTCAAAGGTGTATATGGCTCCACCCAGATCCTGCCTGCGGTCTTCAGATATGATGGGGCTCATCTCCCCGGTGTCGATGAGAATGTTTCGGTCCCCGCCTTCCAGATACCAGGCGTAGATGGGGATAATATAAGGCGTCCCGGCGCCGTGCTGGTAGGTCATCATGGATTTGTCGAAACGCTTGGTGCCCATCACCAGGGGATGTATTCTGTATGCGGCCATGGTTTTGCCCTCCTTGAAAAGCTGGGGCTCTGTGCCCAGGTTTTTTGATGCAAGCAAAATAACGGGTTCAGGCAATTTTGAAATTATGACTTAAAATATGCTCATAAATTGTCTGTGTCAATGCTGGTGTAGAGTTGACAGGCAGCTGCAGCTTTTTATGGTTATCCGGAAAACAGGATAAAGGAGGTGGATCTTGAAATTTACGGTGCGTATATATGGTGAAATTGAAGGTTTTATTCCGGAGAAGCTGGAAGAACTGCAGAAAAGGGATCTGTATCCTTTTGAGGTGAGAGACAGCCGGGTCGAGGTGGAGCACGAAGGAGAACCTATGGATATTGAGCCCGCTGTGGAAGCCATTGCAGCAGCCCTGGAGAAAGGCGGTTCCGGCTACGTGGACTACATAGACCACGACGAATGGGTGGTGTGGCGCTACCAGCTAAGCCCGGGACACTGGCAGTGCACAGAGGTGAACCCCGACCATGCACTGGAAGGTTATGGGCACTTGAAATAGCGGTTTTCGTAAACAAACCGGCATATAGCGGCGGGATTTTTCTGCAATCCTGGGAGGAAAAGAGGCCTCCTTGGGGCAAATTTAGAAAAAGGAAGGGATGATCTGCTCCTCACCTTTACCAACATGTTGTTCCGAAATTTGTAACTGTTCACCATGATAATTGGTTTTGTCGGGGTCGGTATCGGAATCGGGATCGGTATCGAAGCTATTGGGGAAAGTCCCACGCAATTTTGGTTTTCGGTTTTCTATCGATCCCGATCCCGATACCGACCCCGACACCGATTGCCAGAAAAAGAGTACGCACAAAATGTGCTGAACAGTTACCGAAATTTTTGCTAAGCGCCATAATCCACAATCCATTCTTCAATAAGGCAGATACCTGTCAAACTCCATGGCTGTAACACTGGTGCGGTGTTCTTCCCATTCCGCGGTCTTGATGTTCATGAGGTTCTGATACTGCTGCTCTCCCAGCAGATCCTTGAGAAATGGGCTGTCTTCGGCCTCAACCAGGGCTTCGAACATGGTCTTGGGCAGCAGACGGGTATCCCAGAGCTTTTTCTTCATGGACTGAAAATACGCCTTGCCCCGGTCGGGACTGTTGCAGTCAAGCTCTTCTTTGATTCCCTGCAGGCCCATTTTGATAAAGGCGGCCATCTGCAGGTAGATGTTTCCGGCCGGGTCCGGGCTTCTAAGTTCCAGCCTTGTGGCCTGGGCATTAGTGGCATAGGGGATGCGCACCATGGAAGTACGGTTGCGCGGCCCCCAGCCTACGACCACCGGGGCTTCGCGTTCGATGACGTAAGCCTTGTAGGAGTTGAATGTGGAGGCCATTATAATGGAGGTCTGCCTGGCGTACTTGAGTATTCCGGCTATGAACTGCCTGGCCAGCCGGCTGAGATTGTGCTCGTCTCCCTGCTGGTAAAATATATTCTGCCCATCACGGTCCTGCATGGACAGGTGAATGTGCAGGGCGTTGCGGTTCTTGTCATTGAATGGTTTGGGCATGAAACTGGCGTGCAGGCCGTGTTCAGAAGCTATCATGTGGGTGACGTAATTGAAAATCAGGGTCCTGTCTGCGGCGTTCAGGGGGGCGGCGCATTCAAAATTTATCTCGTGCTGGGAAGGACTTACCTCGTGGTGAGCTTTTTCAAAAGGTACTCCGCAGCTGGTGAGGACATCTATGATGCGGTTGCGGGCTTTTTCCCCCTGATCCCTGGGATCGGCCTCACAGTATCCGGCCTTGTCGGTATTGAGCTGCCTGGAATACTCATCCTGGGGAAACAGGAAAAATTCATATTCAGGGCTGGCCTGGAACCTGAAGCCCATTTCCTCGGCCTCATCCACTATTTTTTCCAGGACGTACCTGGGGTCGGTGCTGGCCCTTTCACCTTGTTCATTGTGGATGGAGCCCACGAAAAGAGAGGTCTTTTTTTCCTTGAAGGGCAGTATCTTCAGACTTTCCAGGACAGGCAGGAGTAAACGGTCGCTGTGCTCCACGGTAGCGATACCGGCTACCGAACTGCCGTCAAAGCCTATGCCTTCAACGGAAATCTGTCTTATGTTTCTGGGGTTGACCGGCAGGCGCCTGATGCGTCCGTTGAGGTCCGTGAATATGATTTCTGTTGAGTCGCTTGGTTCCATCATGGCTTCGATATCTGGGGTGGACATCTTGAACTCCTTTCAGCGCAGGCTGGGGAATAAGACTTGATACACAATCCGGGTCTTATATGGATTTATGGAAGATTTACAACTGGATGCAAGGATCGATCCAAAAGCCGGCTGGTAACCGCCCATGAAATCTACGTGGCAATGGGAATCTGCAAAGAGGGTGCCTGGGGGATTGTATCCTGGAGATATGGTGGCTGTCTGGTAGCAAGTCATGTTTTCAATTGAAAGTTTCTGCCGGGATTTTTACAGTTCCCGGCAGAAACAAAATTGATTGTTTTATTCCGGAATCACCGGCAGGGAGGTGTTCTGGTCCAGGTAGTTTCTCAGAACGTACTCCTCGTCTGTCTTTTCCTTGAGGTAATAGTCGGGCATCAGGGGCACCTTGCCGATATTGGTGGCGATTACATACATGGGCTGACACAGTCCGGTGGTGTGTCCCCGGATGGAATCCCGGATAAGTTCGGCCCCTTTTTCCACCGGAGTCCTAAAGTGATCTATCCCCGGAGCGGGCTCGCAGTAAAAAACATAGTAGGGGCGGATGCGCACTGTAAGCAGTTTCTGATGCAGCTCCCTGAAGGACTGGGGGTCGTCGTTTATGCCTTTCAACAGTACGGCCTGGTTGCCCACATTTACTCCGCAACGCATCAAATCATAAACCGCCCTGGCGGTCTCCTCGGTTATTTCCCTGTCATGGTTGCACTGAGTGTTGATCCATACCGGTACCCGGTGAAAATCTCCCAGTATTTCGCGCAGTTCTTTGTTTATCCTGCTGGGCAGAACTATGGGGGTGCGTGTCCCGAACCGGATCATCTGCACATG
>PWGS01000185.1 GCA_003554505.1 Desulfonatronospira sp.
GCTTGATCATGGGCCGCATCAGGCAGTTATCCGGAAGCTTGTGCAGATCATTGCCCCTGCAGGAAATAATCACGGGTTTTTTAAAAAAATGCTTGAGCAGGATCGCACAGAATCCCTCAGGAAAAGCATTGTGGGCATGGATGAGGTCAAAGTCATACTCCTTTAGAATCTTTTTGATCAGACCGGCTAAGAAAAGAAAAAACCAGATGCCTTTGACTGGCTGAAAAAAACGCCCAGGCAAAGGAAAATAGCTCTTGTATATTTCTTCTATGCCCGTATCAGGGTTAGCTGTTTGTTTCCTGGAATTAAAAAGCGACCTGATTCCATGTGCCGGACGCCACGGTAGGGGTATGATCACTTTCCGGGAATAATGCTCAGCCAGCGAATCCACTTCCCTCTTGATAAAAACGCCAAAGTGAGGATTTTCCGCACTGGGATAGAGCATTGATATCACCAGGATTTTCTTCATTTATTATCTGCTCTGTTATTTCCCATTCAGCAACTCGCTGTAAATACTTTCATACTCCCGGGAAATAACCGACCAGTCCCTGTATTTCTCCATATCCTGTCTGGCCCGGCGGCCGATCTCCCGGCAATGCTCCGGATTTCCGGCCAGGTAGACCAGCTTCTCAGCCAGGTCATGCACATTCCCTGCCTGGTAGACAAATCCGTTTTGCCCTTCACTTACCAGTTCCCTGAGACCGCCAACATCGCTTACCAGCACAGTCTTTTCCATGGCCATAGCCTCAAGGGGTTTCAAGGGAGTCACCAGCTCTGTTATGCGCTTGCTGATGCGCGGATAGACCAGTATATCCATGATTGAATAATAGTCCTGCACTTCTTCATGGGGTACCTTTCCGGTAAAAATAGCTGAATTTCCATTCAGCCCCAGCTCATGAGCCAGGTTGCGCAGGTTCTGATCCTCGATCCCGGTTCCCACCAGCAGCAGAACAACATCCTTAATCTCTTTCTTGATCCGGGCAATGCTGTGAACAAGATCAGCCAGCCCCTCAAAAGTAAAAAAAGATCCAATAAACCCCACAACTGTCTTGCCCTGAGTCTGGTATCTCTGCATCAGGTCCCTGGATTTCTCCCTGGGAACGAAAAAGCTCGTGTTTACTCCGTTTTGCACAACGGAAATTTTCCGCCCCGGAGCACGCCTGCTGATCTCCTGCCTCAGCCCTTCGCAGATGCAGACAACCCCGTCTGCCCTGTCAAAGAGCTTCTGCTCCATTCTGCTGCTGATCCTGTATCTAAACGAATCTTCTGCAAAGCGCATCTGGTCGACTGCCGCATCCTCCCAAAACGCCCTGACCTCGTAGACCATTGGAACATTTAACCGCCTGGCAGCCTTCAGGGCCGGCAGTCCGCATAAGGATGGGGAGTGAGCATGGATTATGTCCACCTTGTTGGCCCTGACCAGCTCTTCAATCATATTTTGAGCCCGGCGCATCATAGCCTGTTCCCTCAGGAAAGGGATACGGTATAGAATCTTTTGTAATGATTCCGGCTTGGCATACGATCTGTGATATTCTATGCCGTTGATTTGCTCGAAAGGTTTTTCCCTTTCATACTTGGGAGTGGTCATGACCACTGGCTTAAGCCCCATCTGGGACTGAAATTCCACTATGTACCTGCTGCGGATGCTGTAACCGCTTAGATTGGGAAGGGAACGATCAAGAACGTGCAGTACGGTCCTGCCGTTGATAGAAAATCTCTGGTTCATTGATGGGTATTAAGAGGCGGCATCAGGCCTTTTTCCAGATTTTCGCAGTATTGCCTGACAAAAAATACCATGTTCCGGCCAGGGCTGCATAATTCAAGTGAACAAAAAAATAGATCAGGTTAATGGGACGCTTTTCCCTGACCGAAGGCTTGAAACAGGCAACAGCGAAAGCGCTGTAGAACAGCAGCTGGCCCGCCAGGGTGAGCATGAAAAAAGCTCCTCCCAGGAAAAAATTGGCCAGAAAAAGATAAATCAGGAAAAAAGGAACCAGGAGCCTGAATATCTTGTGGGATAAAAATCCCCACCATATTTTATTTGCAACCGGGAGCATCAGTTTGGGTTCCAGGGCCAGCAGCTGCCAGTTTCCGGCCAGGGTGCGGATCTTTCTGGCCAGTTCGGACTGCATGTCCCTGGACACAAAATCATAGGCGATCGCTGAGGGATCAAAAACACATCTGTAGCCCTGCATAACAGTATTCATAGGTATCAGGACGTCATCCAGGATTGTTTCATGCGGAATGTCTTTATAAAGCTCCCTGCGGATAGCATAAATTGCCCCTGTTGCTCCGGCCACTGATCCTGTCCGGCTCTCCAGCTTTCTAACCATCTTTTCATAGTGCCAGTAAGCGCCCATCTCCTTTTGAATACTGCTGTCAGGACCTTCCAGAAAAACCAGTTCTCCGCTGACGCAGCCGACAATGGGATCACTAAAGTTGGCTGCCAGCTCCGGGACAGCTCTTTTTTCAAAGCTCTGCCGGCTGTCGCCGAAAACAATGATTTCCCCCTGCGATTCCCGAACACCCCTGTTCAGGGCGGCAGGCTTGCCTTCTGAAGGAAAATAAGTAATCAGTTTTACCGGGTTTTGGTCTGCTGAAAACCTTTGCACAATGTTATTTGTTTCGTCATCGGATCCATCGGAGACAACAATGATTTCATACAGATGCACAGGGTATTCAACTTCAAGCAGATTCTCCAGCCGCCTTTCAATGTTGTTTGCTTCATTTTTGGCCGCAATCACAATGGAAACAGAAGGTAATGCCCCCTTAAAGCCTTTGCGAACAAACCTGGGATGCAATTTTGACTTGATTATCAGGTACGTTGGATACCCAAGGTAAGTATACAGAATAAATACTGCGGAAAATATAAATATAGTCTTCATCGCCATTTTTTTATTGATGCATCCCAACAGCTGATTCACGCTTTATCACCGCAGTAATTGAATATTATCCAGGTAGATGGTGCGTGGTTCTGAGAGATTCATGGAAAACACCACCATGGATCTCAGCCGGCTGAGATCCAATTCCCTGTCCCGGGGTCCGGCCTTTATATCCTGCACAGGGATACGCAGATCATGCCACCCCTGCCCGATTTCAAACCGATCATCGAAACGGTTGCCGAATCCCCTGCCGCCCTCTCCATGCCCCTGATCCCGAATGCTGATATGAATATTTAAAGGGACAGCCTCAGGATTATAAATGCTTAAGGCCAGACAGGAGTATTCCTGCCAGTTGCCGAACCCGTGGGTCATTGTTGTACCCGGATATTGCCGGGCATTATCCAGATAAACACGCAATGAAGAATCGCCATATCTGGAAACATCTTGAACAATCTTGCCGTGGGACCACCTTTTATGCTGAAATCTGGTTTCAAAATCGCTGAGCACTGGAAACTGGCGGGCAGCCTGATGCATATCCCAGAGTGTTATGGCCGGGACGTAGAACACAGCGAAACACAGTCCCAGTACAGCTGCCCGGCCGGATATGAGAAAAAAAACCGGCACGGTGCGCCGTGCAGTAACCATGAAACACAGAACAAACGCGACCCCCAACATGTTTATTCCCAGATCTCTTACGGATGCTGTGCGGCCGAAAAAAGGCTGGACAATCTCTATAACCAGGCCAAAGAGGAACAAAGCGGGAACAATCAGTGCAGACTTCCGCCAAAGGCCGAACCCGGCCAGGCAAGGCAGGCGGAGCAGAGCCCAGGCCGAAAGTGCGAAGTAGGCAAAGTGACCCAGGCAGGTAAGTTGATTAACCGGACTTGCAGGACTGATGCCCGGACCGGCAAAAAAAAGCGGCAGGGCAGCCACAAGAGCAACAATCAAGACAAGTAAGCGGCCCCTGTCCCATGCACCGGATATACTCCGTGCCCTGGCAATTCGTTTATCTCCAACCTTCAGTAAAGAAAACAGCATGGTAACTGTTCAGCATGATAACTGGTTTTGTCGGGGTCGGTATCGGAATGGGGATCGGTATCGAAGCTGTTGGGGAAGGCCCCACGCAACTTTGGCTTTCGGTTTTCTATCGACCCTCTCCGAGCTGTAGGCTCTCCGAGCCGGAAGCCGATACCGATACCGACCCCGACA
>PWGS01000277.1 GCA_003554505.1 Desulfonatronospira sp.
CCTCTGACTTCTATTCCGCAATACGCATGACTTCCTGCACCTCAGGCAGCTTCTGCAGCTTCTCTATGGTCGAGTACAGATGATTTGAATCCTGGACCAGGACCGTGAAGACCACCTCGGTTTTCCCGTCCACGTTGGACTTGAAGGTGCCTGCATCAATATTTACGTTCTCCTTGGTCAAAAGTCCGCTTATCTTGGCCAGCACTCCCTTCCTGTTCTGACACAGCAACTTGATCTTGGCCGGGAAATCCTTGTCCGTCTCCCCGGCCCAGGACACCTCCAGCTTGCGCTCCGGCTCCATTTCCTGGCAGTTGGGGCATTCCGTGGTATGAATGGTCACCCCCCTGCCCCGGCTGATATAGCCCACAATGGGGTCACCCGGAAGCGGGTTGCAGCACTTGGCAAACCTTACCAGAACATCTCCCCCCCCTTTTATCTGCACGCCTTCCTTTTTGGCCACCTGCGAAGCGGGTTTATCTTCAGGCTTCTCCTGGTGATCTCCGGGCTCCCCCTTGGCCTGGCGCTCCTCATCCCGGGGCAGAAGCCTGTTCAGCACCTGCCTGGGAGTGATGCGGGCGTAGCCCACTGCTGAAAGCAGATCGTCAACCGATTTGTACGAAAAATCCGCAGCTATGGGCTGAAGCTGCCCCTGTTTTAACACCTTGTTTATATTTATGCCCAGTTTGCGGCCTTCTTTTTCCAGAACTTCTTTGGCCAGAGCTATGCTTTGCTGGCGCTCCTCGTTGCGGATCCACTGCTTTACCCTGGTGCGGGCCTTGGCGGTTTTCACCAGCCTCAGCCAGTCCCGGCTGGGATGACGATGGGCATCTGTGATGATCTCTACGGTGTCCCCATTTTTAAGGGCAGTATTCAAGGGCACCAGCTTGCCGTTGACCTTGGCTCCGGCGCAGCGGTCCCCCACCTCCGTGTGGATCATGTAGGCGAAATCGAGGGGAGTGGCCCCTTCCGGCAACTCCTTGACCTCCCCGCGGGGAGTGAAAACGTAGACCTCGTCTTCAAAAAGATCAAAGCGCAAAGAGGCCATGAACTCCCTGGGATCCTTGAGCTCTTCCTGCCAGTCCAGGATCTGCCGCAGCCAGGAAAACCTCTCCGCGTCCTTGTCCTTGAATCTGTTTTTGCCGTCCTCTTTGTAGCGCCAGTGGGAAGCCACACCGAATTCGGCCATTTTGTGCATTTCCTCGGTGCGGATCTGGATTTCGATGCGCTCCCCGTCGGGACCGATGACAGTGGTATGCAGGCTCTGGTACATATTGGCCTTGGGCATGGATATATAATCCTTGAACCGCCCGGGGACAGGCTTCCAGATTGAGTGCACCAGGCCCAGCACCGCATAACAGTCCTTTACGCTCTTCACCAGCACCCTGAAAGCGATAATGTCAAAAACCTGATCCAGGCTGAGACCCTGCTGAATCATCTTGTGGTAGATGCTGTAGATATGCTTCATGCGCCCCGAAACACGCCCCTGGATGGAGTTCTGCTCGAGTATCTCCTCAATGTTTTTGCAGACTTTCTGGATATACTGCTCGCCGACGACTTTCTGCTTGTTCACCCCTTCCTGGATCTGGAAATAGACGTCCGGCTTCATGTACCGAAGACTCAGGTCCTCCAGCTGGATCTTGAGCCGGTACAGGCCCAGCCTGTTGGCCAGGGGGGCGTAGATATCCATGGTTTCCTGAGCCACGGCCTTCTGCTTGAGTGAACTCTGGGGCTCCAGGGTCTTCATGTTGTGCAGACGGTCGGCCAGTTTGACCAGAATCACCCGGATGTCGTCGGCCATGGCCAGGATCATCTTGCGGATATTCTCGGCCTGGGCCTCCTCCTTGGAGTCGAAGCTCATCTTTCCGATCTTGGTCACACCCTTGACTATCCTGGCCACTTCCTCACCGAACTGCTCCCGGATTTCCTCCAGGCTGGCCTTGGTGTCTTCCACCGTGTCGTGCAGAAGCCCTGCAGCAATGGTGTCGGCATCCAGGTGCAGTTCCGCCAGAATGTCCGAGACTTCCAGGGGGTGGGACAGATAGGGTTCGCCGCTCAGACGGATCTGCCCGGCGTGGGCGGACGCGGAAAATACGTACGCCTTCTGTATAAGGGCCTGGTCCGGCCCGGAAAGGTAGCCGGAAACCTTGTCCAGTATTTCGTTAATTCTTACCATATTTGCGAACCATGAAAAAAATATCGGCCCTGCCGCTCATCTTGCCGGCAATATATTCGGCTCTTTCCCCGAAACCGCAGAAAAGATCCAGGTGCCTGCCCCGGATGGCTCCGCCTGTATCCTGGGAGGTTACCGGCCCCCGGATGCGGGTCTTTCGGCCCTGGTATTCCGGCAGTTCTGCATCCATTATCATGAGCGATCCCCAGGGAATAAGCCCCGGATCGCTGGCCACGCTGACCCAGGGGGTAAGGATCTGCCCGGTGGAGCCCCTGGGGCCTTCGTCATCCAGGTGGAAAAAGATATAGCTGGGATTTTCGGCCATGAGCTCATGCTTTATCTCCGGGTTTTCCTGGAGTACGGCCCGGATGGACTGCATGCTCACCTCGTCCTGCTCCAGAAAGCCCAGCTCCACCAGGACCCTGCCCAGGGCAACGTACTGACGGCCGTTTCTATCCGCGTACAGAACATGCTCGTAATCTCCGCCTGGATACTTAAGCCTCCCGGATCCCTGGATGTGCAGGAAGAACAGATCAACGGGATCATTTACCCAGGCTATTTCCAGGCCCCTTCCGGCCAGGGCTCCTTCGAGCTCTATCTCCCCCCTGCTGTAATAGGGCTTTATTTCGCCGTTCTCCAGCCTGTAATAAAGCCTCTGGTCTTCCCAGCGGGGGTGAAACCGACCCAGGTCGACCCTTTGCAGATCACAGGGCCTGCCGTAAACCGGATGTCTGAAATCTTCTTTTTTTTCCCTGGAAGCCTTGAGCTCCGGCTCGTAATAGCCCGTGAGAAGAACATCCGGATTTACCGCGTAAAAATCAAAATAATGTTTAAGCAGTTCAGGGTTGCGGTCAATATCCGGCAAAAGCAGAAGAAAAAGCTCCAGGGTTTCCTTGAGCTCCCCCCAGGTGATGCAGAGTTTTGGCTCGCAAACTGCCTTTTGGCGTTCATCCCTGCTCCTGACATACGCAAGACTCTTTTCCAGGGCCGGAGCCAGATCCTTCCAGCTGTCAAGACTCTGCTCCCCCAGGTCTTTCTGCAGAAGCTCCACAACTTCTTCTCCATCCACCGGCGCATACAGGGGGGGGATATCCACCGGCTCCGGCTTGAACACGGGCTCTTCAGGGGCACATCCCCAGGCTAAAAGCATGAGAAGGCCTGGAATCAGCGACCTGCAGACAGACCTTGCAAAACAGCCCGCGGATACAGCCCGCTTCCTGCTAAGACCTGGCATAATGTCCCGGCTCCTTTTCGATATTGACGTCAAAAAACTTGCCCCCCCCGTACTCCCTGCGCCGGAAAAACTGTTCCGGACTGGGCCCTATGATCTGCATTTCAGGATATTTCTTCTGTACATCCAGGGCAATATGCATCTCCTTGGTGCATCCGGTGGAGAAGGTCGAGTCCTTTCCGGCCCATACCGGGGGCACACGCTCTCCCAGGAGTTCAAAGCTCTTCTCAATATCGCGCACGCTCTGAAACCTCCATACGTCTATGAGTCCGCTGCGCTGTACTATCTCCCACATGTACATCAGGTCATCACCGTCCATGCCCGGCTCGAAATGCTCGGCAGGGTTTATGATCAAAGACTCGGACATGCGGCTGCGCATGTATTCAACAAAGGTGTTGAGAAGCTTTATTGCCGTCTGGGTCTGCCCGGGGATGCTGCCGATGATGGCGCTGTAGAAAAGCACCCTCTGGCCTTTCATCCTGGCACTCAGCATCTGCTTTTTGATTTCTTCGGCCTTGCCCACTATCTCCTTTTCAGTGATCTTTCGCACCCTGGGGCTTTTTTCCTTGAAATGAAAGCGGACCTGGTCGGAAGAATCCCGGTAAAGGCAGAGGATATCCCTGGTGAAACGGTGAGAATTTTCAATTATCCTGCGGTAGTTGCCCTGGCCCTTGGCTATGATGAGATC
>PWGS01000236.1 GCA_003554505.1 Desulfonatronospira sp.
GCCCATCTTTTACGAGCATCCGGACTTTAAGGGCTCTCACTAACTAGCCAGCCCTGATATAAGGGCTTTTAAACAAAACAGGAGGAACCATGGAATTCTATACAATGCTTGAATTTGATATATTCACCAAGAACTGGGCTTATATCTTTATGGGTGTAGCCGTGGTCACCATGCTTGGCTGGTGGCTGTTTTTAACCGGTCGGGATGAAGATTAGTGTCCCCGGGGGCAGCGGAGCAAAACGCGGCCTCTTGCTGGGACCTGCATAAGACTTGAAAACAGGAGAAAAGATATGAAACCAATGAAATTTGCCGTACTGGGCTTGATCCTGGTTCTTTTGTCGGTGTCTATTGCTTACGCTGACGGCCGGCCAGACCCCATTGTAGGCATTGAAGGAGATCTGTCCCACGTCATAAGCAGTGCCATGTGGTTCGTCCAAAACATGGTCCTGTTCGGAATCGGGGCTGTTATCTCCCTTGCTCCAACAATCATCGCCATGATAAGAAGCCACAACAAGCTGGCACAGATAGCCGCTCTGAATGTATTTCTGGGAATTATTGTTGTGGGCTGGATAGGGGCGCTCATATGGAGCTTCACCGGTAATGTCCATCCCCAGAAATTCCTGGACCGCTTCGGCAGCACAGCCTGATGAAATATTGAACTCCAACAGAAGATAAAAAAAGGCCGGGCAATTGCCCGGCCTTTTTTACGTGCAAAGCCCTTGCTGTTACCCCCGCACCAGGTTGTCCGTATTGGTAAAAGCCTGGTATTTCTGCTCGTCAATGGGGAAGTCCCAGGATCCGCTGCGCATTTCGATATTCCCCCCGAAACCTGTCTTGAAGCGGTAAAGCCCGTAAAAAGGATGCTCAGGATCAGCTCCAGGGGACACTGCCCCCATGTCGTACCTCAGGCACCCGCGAAGCCTTGACTGTCGCATGGCCTCCCAATGCACGGCGTAAGAACCCATGAGGTGCCGCCTGGAACTGGAAGATGCCCCATAAAGGAAATGGGCGGTATGGCCGGATATGGCCACTATTCCGCCTGCCAGGAGCTCGTGGTTGCAGGTGGCCAGGACAAACAGGACTTGGGAATTGCAGGGATCATGGATATGTGTATTGAAAATGGCTGCAAAATGCTGGTAGGCACATGTGGCAAACCCATTGCGAACAGCAGTCTGCAGATATAAATCGTAAAAAGCAGGCAGATGCTCCACTGAACCGGTATGCACCTCTACTCCCCTGCGCCCTGCCAGTCCTATGTTGTAGCGGGTCTTGGGTTTCATGCGCCCCAGGATATCCTTTTCCGGCAGATCCAGGTCAACCACAAGGGTGCTGGCCACGGTCATATCCATTGACGTCTTTCTCAGGTTCCAGAACTGGGTGCCCATGTTCATGCGCATCTCCCGCAGCCTGGATTCAGGAAAGCCCACCAGCTTGCCCTGCTGCATCTCATAAGCATACTGGGACTCCCAGGGCAGGTCATACCTGATGAATGCCGTATCCGGACCCAGGGGCTGGATCATTGCCTGGGACAGGGCCTCCAGAAAAGGTCCGTATTCTTCCTTGCCCGGAGAAACTTCCGGGCCCTGAGGCACAAACGCGGATTTAAGACCAGGTCCATACTTCTGCAGCAGAACCAGTACATCACCTGGAGATGAAGCCGGTTCAGGCTGAATGTCAAAGGCCAGAACCCGGCATCCCAGCCTGGATTTAACCCTGGCCCAGTAAAGAGTCTGAAACAGTATGTCTGTGGGCAGCAGCTCCTGCGGTTCTTTGGGTTTTAGCTTTATGTCCATGAGATACCTTTGATGTTTTATTAATCTGCTGGTTCCTGCCCCAGTTCTCTGCGGATATGCTGCATAAGCACAGAAGCGCAGAGAAAAAGAGTGCGCCTGTTGTGCTTGATGAGATAGAACCGCCTCAGCATATTCAAACCAGATACTTCCAGCCTTGCCAGCTGACCACTGCAGAGCAGTTCTTCTACAGCCAGCCTGGATGTAACACCGGCTCCCAGACCGGAGAGCACGCAGCGTATCATGGCTTCTGTTGAATGCACCAGTGCTTTTGCCGGAAGTGAACAAGCATCGATTTTATGTTCCTGCAATGCTTCATCCAGGGCCTGCCTTGTTCCGGAACCCTTTTCCCGCATTACCCAGGGGATATCAAGAAGCTGGTGCGGAGTCAGATCTTTGGAATACCTTGCAGCAAGCCCTGGAGGGGCTACCACCATAAGTTCGTCTGTAAAGAGCAGATAGTTCTCCAGATCAAAATGCTCGGCATAACCGCCTACAAGACCGAAATCCAGCCTGCCCTCAAGCACGTCATGGCTTATATTTATGGAATCGCCGATGCGCAGGTCCACGCATACGTCGGAATAGAGATGCCTGAAAGAGGAAAGCACTCCCGGCAGCAGATAGGTGGCCGGAATGGTACTGCCCCCTATGAACACCAGACCGGAAACCTGGCTGGTAAGCTCCTGAATGCCTGATCTGGTCTCATTCAGGGTTCTGAATACATCCCGCACTCCGCGGTAAAGTATTTCTCCGGCCTGGGTGGGTATAACTTTCCTTCCGATGCGGTCGAAAAGAGATACACGCAATTCCTGTTCCAGGCTTATGATATGGGTGCTTATAGTGGGCTGGGAGAGGAAAAGATCCTTGGCAGCCAGGGAAAAACTCTGCAATTCGTAAACCCTGGCAAAGGCCTGCAATTTTCTGAATTCCATGGCTTAAGCTTAGAATAAATAATATTAATTAACTCTATTTGCAAAACCTATACTAATTGCCCAAAAAAAAGGGCCACATAATGACCCTTTTGCAGGCTATTGAATTATCTTGCACGTTCCGGATCTTCACCGGTCTCATCAGACTCGGACTCTTTAGCCTTATCCACCTGAACTGTATCAGGTTTTTCCTCTGCTGCAGTCTCTGCTTCTTCAGACTCACGGGCCTGAGCCTCGTTTTCAGAAGATTTTTCCCTCTCTGATTCAGTGAAAGACTCTTTGTCTTTTTCAGCAGTCCCGGCATCAATAACCGGGGCAGCTGCAGGTGAGGTCTTAGCCGCTGTGCTTTCCTCGGTCCGGGTCTTTTTGGCTTGCGGCTCTGTTGCGGTTTCATAGGTGAACTCTATCAAAGCCAGGGACGCACTGTCTCCCACACGGGGCCTGGCGTACTTGACCACCCGGGTATAACCTCCACTGCGTTTGTCAAACCTGGGAGCAATATCATCAAACAGTCTCTTGACCAGCTTGTGATCGCCGAGAACCTTGTAGGCCTCTCGTTTGGCGCTCAGATCTCCGCGCAAAGCCAGGGGAACCAGCCGGTCGGCCACTCTGGACAGCTCCTTGGCCTTGGGCAGGGTGGTTTTGATCTTTTCATGTGTTACCAGTGACTTGGCCATATTTCTAAACATGGCCTTTCGATGTTCCCAGTTTCTGCTCAGGGACCTTCCGGATTTTCTATGCCTCATCGTCTTCTTTCCTTTTCAGCCATTCCTGGTATTTTTGCTCAAAATTATCTATCTGAGTGTTGAAATCATATCCCATCTGCTCAATAACCCGGCGGATGTCCACTAAAGACTTGCGGCCGAAGTTTTTGGTCCTCAGTAAATCATGCTCAGACTGCTGGATCAGCTCTCCCACAAGACGTATACCTGCATTCCTGAGGCAGTTGCCCGCACGAACAGGCAGCTCCAGCTCCTCGATAGTCTTGAAAAGCTGGGGGTCAAGCCCTTCATCTGTACTGGTATCTATAACATTTACATCAGTCTGGCTTTCATCAAAATTGATAAACACAGACAACTGATCCTTCAAAATCTTTGCACTGTATGCCAGTGCATCCTCGGGCAGCACCGAGCCGTCCGTTTTAATCTCCATTATCAGCTTGTCATAATTGGTCATCTGTCCCACCCTGGCCTGCTCAACCGTGTATGAAACCTTGCGGATGGGGGAAAAACTGGCGTCCATGGCTATAAGCCCGATCTCCTCGTCCAGGCCCTCGTGCTGCTCAGAGGGGACATAACCTTTGCCCATGCGGACCTCAAGGTTGATCACCAGATCAATGTCCTCGGAAAGAGTCGCTATATGCTGATCCGGGTTGAGCACGGTCACGTTCTGGTTGGTTTGTATTGCGTCAGCCTTGATCTGCCCTTTTTCATTTGCAACCAGCTTCAGGTTCTGAGGTTCGTCCCTGGTCATTCGAAAACGCACCTGCTTCAGATTCAGGACTATGTCGGTTACATCCTCGACAACACCGGTTATGGTGGCAAATTCGTGAGGTGCATTTTCTATCTTGACGGAAACAATAGCCGCTCCCTGCAGAGATGACAGAAGTATCCTGCGCAGAGCATTCCCGAGAGTGTTGCCGAAACCTCTCTCCAGGGGTTCGCAGGAAAATTTCCCGTATTGCTCCGAAGACTTTTCATCCCTGAGAATCTGGTCGGGCCGGACCAGGCTGGACCAGTTCCTGGTATTGATCAGTTTGTCGTTCGTCTGGATTATCATTTAAGCCTCTGTGATCAAAAACTTAAGGATTCAGGCCTGGAGCAGGCCTGAATCCGGACAGTCATATTTATTTTGAGTAAAGCTCAACTATGAGCTGTTCATTGATGGGGAAGGTGATGTCTTCCCTTGCAGGCAGGGTCTTTACGGTTCCCTTGAATTCCTGGTCATTGATCTCCAGCCAGTCCGGGGAGCCTCTGCGTGCCAGAACGTCCCTGGCATCCTGAATAACAGGCATCTTTTTGCTCTTTTCGATAACTCCGATGACATCTCCTTCTTTCATAAGAATCGAAGGTACATTCACCCTGTGGCCGTTGATGTGGAAATGACCGTGCCTGACCAGCTGCCTGGCCTGGGATCTGGAATTGGCAAAACCCATGCGGTAAACCACATTATCCAGCCTTCTTTCCAGCATCACCAGCAAATTTGTGCCGGTGGCACCTTTTCTGGAATCGGCAATCTCGAAATATTTCTTGAACTGACCTTCAAGAAGGCCGTACATGCGGCGAACCTTCTGCTTTTCGCGCAGCTGAAGGGCATAATCGCTGGACTTTTTCCTGGCCCTGCCGTGCTCTCCCGGTGGGTACGCCCGACGCTCGTAAGCGCACTTGTCTGTATAGCACCTGTCGCCTTTAAGAAGAAGCTTGGTTCCTTCTCTGCGGCACAACCTGCACTTGGATTCAGTATACCTGGCCAACTCTTAAAACCTCCTGATTATACTCGACGCCTTTTGGGAGGACGGCATCCATTATGTGGTATGGGAGTGATGTCACGAATAAATGTAACCTTGAAACCGGACGAGTTGATAGCCCGCATGGCTGACTCGCGGCCTGCACCGGGGCCTTTTACCAGTATTCCCACGGTACGCATCCCATTGTCGTGGGCAAGCCTGGCAGCAGTTTCTGCTGCTTTTTGCGAGGCAAAAGGTGTTCCTTTTCTGGACCCCTTGAAACCAACCATGCCCGAGCTGGACCATGATACTACATTCCCGGTCTGATCAGTAATGGTCACAGTGGTATTGTTAAACGAGGCATTGATATGCACAATCCCCGTGGGTATATTCTTTTTCTCTTTCTTCTTCTTGGTTCTTTTGGGCTTTGCCATCTACAAGTCTCCGGTTATTTCTTTTTCTTGATAGTGGTTTTCTTGGGTCCCTTGCGAATGCGTGCATTTGTATGCGTACGCTGCCCCCTGACAGGCATGGATCTGCGGTGCCTGAGACCGCGATAGCATCCGATATCCATGAGACGCTTGATATCGGCGCTTCTTTCCCGCCTCAGATCGCCTTCGACTTTATAGTTGTTTTCCAGTTCACCACGGATGGTATTAACCTCATCTGCGTTCAGGTCATCTGTCTTTTTGGTCCAGTCAACACCTGAAGCATCAAGAATCTTTAAAGCCGTGGTCCTGCCTATACCATAAATATAGGTCAGGGAAACACCGATCTTTTTCCTTTTGGGCAAATCCACTCCAGCTATACGTGCCATTTTTCCCCCGCTCCTAGCCTTGTCTTTGTTTGTGACGCGGGTTGCTGCAAAGAATTCTAAGTACCCGCTTGCGTCTGACCACTTTACATCTGGCACACATCTTTTTAACCGATGGCCTGACTTTCATTTGCTATCTCCCCGACTATTTATCCAAGATACTGAGTATTTCCGGACCATCCTTGGTTATGGCCACGGTATGCTCAAAATGAGCTGCTAAACTTCTGTCCGATGTTTTGGCCGTCCAGTTGTCCGGCATAATCTCCACATGTTCGGAACCCAGAGAAAACATGGGCTCAATGGCCAGAACCATGCCTTTCTTCAGCGGCACTCCCGGCATTCTTGAAGGCACAAAATTGGGAATTTCCGGCTTCTCGTGCAGTCTGGCTCCAATCCCGTGCCCGACAAATCTTCTGATTATGGAGCAGTTATGTTTCTTTGCATGCCTTTCGATGGCAGCGGAAATATCGTAAAGATCGTTTCCCGTCCTGGCCTGCTGAATACCTGCGTGCAGTGCATCCAGCGTGACCTGCATGAGCATCCCGGCCTCCTGGCTGATGTCGCCCACGGCAAAGGTCCTGGCGGAATCACCGAAAAAACCGCGGGATTGCACGCCCATATCGATGCTCAGGATATCCCCCTCTTTCAGCTCGTCCTGGGTGGGGAATCCATGAACGATTACATCATTGAGCGAACAGCAAAGCGTATAAGGAAATCCCTGATAACCCCTGAACGCTGGTCTGACATTGAATTCTTTGCACAGATCATTCGCCCTTTCCTCCAGGTCCATGGTGGAGATGCCGGGCTTAATGCGTGCTTCTATATCATCCAGGATCCGGGCTACAATCTGATTGGCTTCTCGTAACAAAGAGATTTCATAGTCATTTTTTAAAAAAATGCCTCGAAATTTTTTCAAACCCTAACGCCTTCCCTTAATCCTGGTCTTGGTCATAAGCCCTTCATAATGCCGGGATATCAGATGCGATTGAAACTGGGACATGGTATCCATGGCCACTACTACCACGATCAGCAGGGCTGTTCCACCATAATAAAAAGGTACGTTGAATTCTTTAATCATGAAAACCGGCAGAACGCATACCAGGGAAAGATATATGGACCCGCTGAATGTCAGCCTTGACAGGACGGCATCAATGTATTCCTTGGTTCTGAGTCCCGGCCTTATCCCCGGGATGAACCCGCCCTGTTTTTTCAGATTTTCTGCAATATCTTTAGGATCAAATATGATGTCGGTATAGAAAAAGCAGAAAAACACAATCAGGGCCACAAATATCAAGTTATACACAAGGGATTCAGGCTGCAGATGATTGGCCACCATTTCCAGAAATCCTGCCTGTGAAAAACTGGCTATGGTTGCCGGAAACATTAATATGGACGAAGCAAAAATTGCCGGTATGACCCCCGAGGTGTTCAGCTTGAGAGGCAGATGGCTGGTCTGCCCTCCGTACATCTTTCGCCCCATCATACGTTTGGCGTAATGTATAGGAAGCCTGCGCTGTCCTCTTTCCACAAACACGATAAAGAGCAGGACCCCGACAACAATGGCCAGGACAAAAACTCCCATGAACAGGGTCAGTTCACCTGCCGTGAAAAGCTGGTATACATTGGCCAGGGCCCCGGGGAAACCGGCAACGATTCCGGCGAATATTATAAGCGATATTCCGTTGCCCAGTCCTCTGGCTGTGATACGTTCGCCCAGCCACATGATGAATATCGTCCCGGTGGTAAGCGTAAATACTGTGGTCAGCCTGAAGGCCCATCCGCCTTCTATTACCACCGATGCTCCATCAGGACTGGTCATCTGCTCCAGGCCCACAGAAATGCCCATTCCCTGAACAAGAGTTATCATTACAGTGCCGTATCTGGTCCACTGGGTGATCTTTTTCCTGCCGGCCTCACCCTCATCCTTTTTCCATCTGGACAGCGTGGGACTGACGACGGTCAAAAGCTGCATGATGATGGACGCCTAAATATACGGCATTATGCCCAGGGCAAAGATGGAGAAATTCTTTAGCCCTCCCCCGGCAAACATGTCAAAGAGCCCGAAGAGAGTGTGCTCTGCACCTGCAAAAAATTCGGACAGTGCCTGCCCGTCAATACCGGGCAGAGGGATATGCACCCCTATACGATACACGCCGAGTATAAAAAAGGTAAAAAGGACCTTGTTGCGCAGGTCCTTTAATCCCGATCCTCCAGATGCTGGCTGTTTCAAGCTGTTATCCTTCCAGGGATTTTACTTGCCCACCGGCATTTACAATTTTTTCGGCAGCGGATTTGCTAAATTTGTGCGCAGTTATCTGAACTGCAAAATTTATCTCCCCATCACCAAGGATTTTTTCCGGGTAATTCTTGTGAGCAAGTTTTTTACTGTATATGTCTTCCAGATTTATTTCAGATGCATTGGAAAAATGGCTGGCAAGCTGCTTCAGATTGACAGAACAATACTCCTCGCGGAAGCGGTTCTTAAACCCTCTTTTGGGGAGTCTCCTGGACAAAGGCATCTGACCGCCTTCAAAATGGGCTGGAATGCTCGCTCCTGCACGGCACTTCTGCCCTTTGTGTCCTTTGCCGCTGGTTTTGCCCTTTCCGCTGGCATTGCCTCTGCCCAGACGCCTGGGAGCCTTCTGCTCTTCAGGAAAAGGATAAAGTTCATGCAGATTCATTATTTAATAACCTCGACAAAGCTTTGCACGTTTTTAATCATGCCCTGGATGCTGGCATTGTCCTGCACTTCAAGGACCTGGTTGGGCCTTTTGAATCCTAAAGCCTTGAGGGTTCTTCTCTGCACAGGCTTCATACCGATAAAACTTCTCTTCAGTTTGATTTTCATTTAGATATCTCCTGAGTGGCCTGTAAGACTTACCTTACACTGGCATATTCAACGCTCTGGTCGCGCAGGCCGGATACATGTTCCGGACTTGTCATCTGACTGAGACCTTCTACAGTTGCCTTGACCACGTTGTGGGGATTGTTGGTGCCAATGGCCTTGGTAAGTATGTTTTTTACTCCTGCGGCTTCCATGGCCGCTCTTACAGGTCCGCCGGCTATGATACCGGTTCCTTCACTGGCGGGCTTGAGCAGAACCCTGGCAGCTCCGTAGCGCCCGGTAACCTGAAAGGGTATGGTTGAGCCGCTCAGCACCATTTTTACCATTGTCTTCTTGGCCTTTTCAGTTGCCTTTCTAATGGCTTCAGGTACCTGGTTGGCTTTACCAAGACCGTAGCCGACTGTTCCGTGCCCGTCTCCAACAACAACCAGAGCACTGAACCTGAATCTGCGTCCGCCCTTGACCACCTTGGCCACCCGGTTCAGGTATACTATTTTTTCAATGAGTTCCAAATCGTTTTGCTGCATGAAATCATTTCCCCTTAAAACTTGAGGCCGCCCGCACGTGCTGCGTCAGCCAGAGCTTTTACCCTTCCGTGATAATAATAGCCGTTGCGGTCGAAAACTACGGGGGATATATTTTTGTCTGTTGCCTTTTCAGCCAGCTTCGCTCCAACGCTCTGAGCTACTGTGGAATCCAGCCCGGTGGAGTCATCCAGGTTGTGTGTCGAGCAGGCAACCAGTGTACGGGCTGCTGTATCGTCTACAATCTGAGCGTAAATATGTCTGTTGGATCTGAATACCACAAGCCTGGGCATTTCCGCAGTACCCCTGATTTTTTTACGAATGCGATACTTGCGCTTGATCCGTCTTTGATTCTTGGACAACTTCATGCGTCTACCCGTTATTTTTTACCGGATTTTCCGGCCTTTTGTTTGACTTCTTCATTTTCATATCTGATCCCCTTTCCCTTGTAGGGTTCAGGGGGTTTTACGCGCCTGATGACGGCAGCTGTCTCCCCTACAAGCTGCTTATCAATGCCGGAAAGGGTGATCCTGTTTTTTTCTACACTGCCTTCAACTCCTTTGGGAAGTTGAATGCGAACAGGATGCGACAGACCGACATTGAGTACCAGGGTGTCACCCTGCAGGTCTACCTTGTAGCCCACACCTATGACATCAAGGGATTTTCTGAATCCCTGGTGCACGCCCTGGACTGCATTGTTTATAAGAGTTCTTCTTAAGCCCCATTGCTCTCTGGCCCTGATGCTGTCGTCCACCTTGTTTACCTGCAGTGTCTGTCCATCGATATTGATGTTGATCTTGGGATCAAGATCAACACTGAGTTCACCCTTGGGCCCTTTAACATGCAGCCGTGACGCCTGCTGATTGATCTCAACGCCCTGGGGTATTTTAATGGGCTCTATTCCTATTCGTGACATGATTACCTTCCCTCCCAGATCTCGCAGATAAGTTCACCGCCGACATTTTGCTTCATGGCCTCCATGCCGTCCATTACACCTCTGGAGGTGGACACTATGCAGATGCCCAGTCCATTTCTAACAAGAGGAATCTCTGAAGCCTGGGAATACACCTTCCTTCCGGGCTTGCTGATTTTGCTCAGCCCCTTGATCACCGGCTTGCTGCCGTGATATTTAAGCCTTACCCGGATATTTCTGTCATCAGAAGTATAATCCTGGATAAAGCCCTTTTCGGCCATAATCTCGAGTATGGCTTTTTTGGCCTTGCTTGAAGGCATCTGCACTTCACGATGCAGCGCTGTATGGGCATTCCTGATGCGGGTCAGCATATCTGCAATGGGGTCAACGGACATGATTGTTCCTCTCTAGATCTACCAGCTTGATTTTCTAACGCCAGGCAGTTCTCCTGCCAGGGACATGTTTCTAAAACATATGCGGCAAATTCCAAAATGACGCATAAATGCACGGGATCTGCCGCAAAGTGGACATCGGTTATAGCGCCTGGAGGAAAACTTGGATTTCCTTTGCGCTTTTACCATCAAAGCTTTCCTTGTCAAAACCAGTCCTCCTTACTTTTTAAAAGGCATGCCCAACAGGTTCAGCAGTGTCTTGCCTTCCTTGTCGGTGTTGGCTGATGTTACCACTGTAATGTTCATGCCCTTGGTCCGGTCAACCTTGTCCAGGTTGATTTCCGGAAAAATGGTATGTTCCTTGATGCCCAGGGTGTAGTTGCCGCGCCCGTCCATGCCTCTGTCCGGCAGGCCGCGGAAATCGCGGACTCTGGGTAGAGCGATGTTCAGGAGTTTATCCAGAAAGGCCCACATGCGGGCACGTCTGAGGGTTACTGTACAACCCACCGGCATCCCTTCCCTTAGTTTGAAGGCAGCTATGGATTTTTTAGCCCTGGTTACCACCGCTTTTTGTCCGGCGATCCTGGAAAGCTCTTCCACTGCATCCTGTATAAGCTTGTTATTCTGACTGCCCTCTCCAAGTCCCATGTTCAGCGTAACCTTTTCCACCCTGGGGATCTGCATGGGGGAGCTGTAACTGAACTCTTTCTGCAGCTTTGGGCTTATCTCATCCTTAAAATATTTTTCCAGCCTGAGCATCATAACTCCTAAAAATTCTCTTCACATTTTTTGCAGTAACGAACTTTCTCTCCGTCTGCCGTTACTTTAAACCCCGGTTTGGTGGGATTGGCACAGGCATCGCAAACCACTCTTACGTTGGAGATATGCAGCGGTGCTTCAGCGTCCTTTATGCCACCCTGCTCCTGCTTGTAGGGATTAGGCTTTACATGTCTTTTGATCTTGTTCAGACCTTCAACAAGCACTTTGCCCTTATTGTGATATATCTTAAGCCCCTTGCCTATCTTGGTCTTATCCTTTCCGGATATGATCATTACTTTGTCGTTCTGCTTGATTTTCATCCTGCTCATTTTATAAAACCTCTGGTGCAAGAGAAACTATCTTCATAAAATTTCTGCCGCGCAGCTCCCTTGCCCCCGGCCCGAAAATCCGGGTTCCGATTGGTTCCATATTCTTATTCAGAAGTACTGCCGAATTGTTGTCAAAACGGATATGGGAGCCGTCATTGCGCCCGATTTCTTTTTTGGTCCGGACAACCACGGCCTTGTAGATATCCCCTTTCTTGACCTTGGCTCTGGGCATGGCATCCTTGACCGACACCACTACAATATCACCTATGGATGCATACCTGCGCTTGCTTCCGCCCAGCACTTTGATACAGGCCACGCTTTTTGCGCCGGAATTGTCGGCTACATCCAATTTGGTCTGGACTTGAATCATTTTCTTCCACCTTCGTGTATCGTTATCTGTAAGAAGACGGGCAATATCCTTTCTTTACCAGCCATTCCTACATCCATTGTCCTTTGCCCTTGCACCTGCATGATCCAGTCTGTCTTGCGACTGACAATCTCCGCCTGCTAGACTGCTTTTTCCAAAACCTTGTTCAAGTGCCATTTCTTTCTGGCGCTCAGGGGACGGTGTTCAATGATCTGAACCTTGTCGCCTATCTTTGAATCGTTTTGCGGATCGTGCGCCATGAACTTTTTTCTTCTGCGTATGTACTTCTTGAGCAGGGGATGCTTAATAAGGGTTTCCACTCGAACAACAATGGTCTTGTCATTTTTGTCGCTGATTACAAAACCCACCATTCTGCGCTTGCTTCCTAAGGCGCCCGGTTTACTTGTCATGGCCTGTTCCTGCCTCTTTTTCCCTGAGTATGGTTAATATTCTGGCTATATTCTTGCGAACCTGAGACAGCCTCTGCGTATTCTCGAGCTGACCTGTGGAGGGCTGAAATCGCAGGTTGAAAAGCTCCTGCCTGAACCCGTGCAGTTTTTCCTGCATGTCGGATTTGGAAAGCTTGCGGATTTCCTCTGGCTTCATAACAACTACCACTCCTTTTCTACTATGACTGTCTTTACCGGCAGCTTGTAGGATGCTCTCCGCAGTGCTTCTCTGGCCAGTTCAGTATTGGCTACTCCGCGAAGTTCATAAAGGACCCTGCCCGGCTTTACAGGAGCACACCATCCTATTGGGGAGCCCTTGCCCTTGCCCTGCCTGGTTTCAGCAGGCTTGGCCGTAATGGGCTTGTCCGGAAAGATCCGGATAAATACTTTACCGCCGCGTTTGATATGCCTCATCATGGCGATTCGTGCGGACTCTATCTGCTGATTGGTGATTTTTCCTGATTCAACAGCTTTAAGACCTATTTCCCCGAAATTCACATTGGTTCCTCTGGAGGCCTTGCCTTTGATTTTGCCTTTCTGCCTCTTTCTGAACCTGACTTTTTTTTGACTAAGCATGACTACCTGACCTCGTTTAATATATCGCCCTTGTATATCCAGACTTTGACGCCTATGATGCCATAAGTGGTTTTTGCCTGAGCAAAGCCGTAGTCAATATCGGCTCTGAGGGTATGCAGAGGAACTCTTCCTTCCCTGAGCCACTCGGTTCTGGCTATTTCAGCACCCCCCAGACGTCCTGCACAGGATATCTTTATGCCCTGGGCTCCGAATTTCTGTGCCAGGCTTACAGACCTTTTCATGGCTCTGCGAAAAGCAACCCTTCGTTCAAGCTGCAGAGCAATATTCTCAGCTACTAGCTGTGCATCGGTCTCCGGCCTTCTGACTTCGTTTACTTCGATGGAAAAATCGTTTTGAAATTTCTTTTTCAGATCATTTCTCAGATTTTCAATCTCTGCCCCCTTACGACCGATAACTATACCAGGTCTGGATGTGTATATTATGATTCGAACCTTGTTGGCTGCCCGCTCCAGTTCAATTCTGGATATGCCGGCATGATAAAGCTTTGCTTTAAGATAATTGCGCAGCTTTCTGTCTTCTATAATAAATTCCGGATAGTTGGTTTGGCTGTACCATCTGGATAACCAGTTCTTATTATAGCCAACTCTGAACCCGTAAGGATGTACCTTTTGACCCAAGACAACTTCCTCCTATAACTCTTCAACTATTACTGTGATATGGCTGGTTCTCTTCAGGATACGGTTGGCCCTGCCCATGGCCCTGGGCTGTATCCTTTTCAGAGTAGGGCCTGCGTCTACACGGACCTGCTTGACGTAAAGATTGTCCAGGTCCAGGCTGTAGTTCTGCTCTGCATTGGCCAGGGCCGAGTTGAGCACTTTCTTCAAAAGCCTGGCAGCCTTTTTGGGAGTATAGTTCAGGATATTTACTGCATCCTCAACGGGAAGTCCCCGAACATTGTCCCCCACCAGACGGGCTTTTTGAGGCGAAATCCTGATAAATCTGGCTATTGCTCTGGTTTCCATCATGTACCTGCTATCCGTTATTTGCGTTTGGCCTTGCTTTTCCGATCGCCTGCGTGGCTGTAGAATGTTCTGGTGGGTGCAAACTCACCCATCTTGTGTCCGACCATATTTTCGGTGGCGAAAACTGGAATGAACTTCTTTCCGTTGTGTACAGCAAAGGTTAGCCCCACCATCTCCGGTGTTATAGTGGACCTTCTGGACCAGGTCTTGATAACTTTCTTGTCCCTGGTTTCCTTGGCATTTTCCACCTTTTTCATCAGGTGATCATCCACGAAAGGGCCTTTTTTGACTGATCTTGGCATGATCTCTCCTGTTATCTTCTGCGCTTGTTCACGATCAACTTATCCGAGGGCTTGTTCTTGCGCCTGGTTTTGTAGCCCTTGGTGGGCCAGCCCCAGGGAGAAACAGGGTGTCTTCCGCCGGAACTTCTGCCTTCGCCTCCGCCCAAAGGATGATCAATGGGGTTCATGGCCACGCCTCTTACCTGAGGCCTTTTGCCAAGCCATCTTTTCCGGCCGGCCTTGCCGATGGAGATGTTTTCATGCTCTACATTTCCCACCTGCCCTATACTGGCTGTATTGGCTGCCAGCACCTTGCGTACTTCACCTGAGGGAAGCTTGACGAGAGCATATTTGTTTTCCTTGGCCACAAGCTGGGCGTATGTTCCGGCGGATCTGGCCATCTGCCCTCCCCGACCGGGAGTTAATTCAATGTTGTGGATTATTGTACCCACAGGAATCCTGGACATGGGCATGGCATTGCCGGGCTGGATATCGACACCTTCACCCGCCTGCACCCAGGATCCAGTCCTTAATCCCGTTGGCGCCAGGATATACCTCTTCTCCCCGTCACTGTAAGACAGAAGTGCAATGCGGGCGCTGCGATTGGGGTCATATTCTATGGAAACAACTTTGGCCGGGACATTGACCTTGTTGCGCTTGAAGTCGATAATCCTGTATTTACGCTTGGTCCCGCCGCCACGCCTTCTGGATGTAATCCTTCCGTAGTTGTTTCTGCCGCTTTTCTTGGTCAAACCCTCAAGAAGAGATTTTTCAGGCTCTACTGCAGTTATTTCCTGAAAGCTGGAAACTGTTTGGAACCTTCTCCCCGGTGAGGTCGGCTTTAATTTCTTGATGGCCATCTGACTATACCCCTTCGAAAAATTCTATCTTGTCTCCGGCAGCCAGGGTAACAAATGCCTTTTTATAACCCGGTATCTTGCCGCTGACACGGCCGAACTTCTTGCGCTGCAAGGAAGACCGACGCATGATGTTGACTTTGTCCACCTTGACATTGAAGATGCTCTCGACTGCGCTCTTGACTTGAAACTTGTTGGCCCCGGGATGGATGGCAAAGACCACCTTGTTCTGAACTTCCTTGAGGTCGTTGGATTTTTCAGAAACAATAGGGCGTATCAGTATCTGCGTGCTGTGCATTTTAGCCCAACCTTTCCTGCAGCTTTTCAACTGCCTGCTTGTCTATTACCAGCTCTTGATGTTTGAGCACTTCATAAACATTGATGCTGTCGTGGGTGACGACTTCGACACCTGGAACGTTTCGTGCCGAAAGCTCAAGATTATTACTCTTTTCCGCGGTAACAATCAAGGGTTTTTTCAAACCGAGATTATTTTTTATGTCAACGAAGTCTTTGGTCCGAATCCGGTTCAGCTCTATCTTGTCCACAATCTGCAGCTTATCCTGAGCGTACTTGGTGCTGAGAGCCATTTTCAGGGCCAGCCTGCGGACTTTTTTGTTCAGCTTGATGGAATAATCCCTGGCTTTCGGGCCATGTATGACAGCCCCTCCGCGCCAGAGGGGAGAGCGGCCGCTCCCGGCCCTTGCCCTGCCTGTACCTTTTTGCCTCCAGGGCTTGCGTCCGCCTCCGGAGATAAGCGCCCTGTTCTTGACCCCGACAGTGCCCGACCTCACCGCTGCCTTGTGAGCCCGGACAGCCTGGTGCATCAGTTCGGGCCTGACGCTTACGGAAAATATGTTTTCCTGAAGGTCGATAGCACCCACTTCCTGATTATCCTGTGAATATACTTTAGCACTTAACATGAGTACCTCTTAATCCTGCTTGTGAAGGACGACAAAGCCGTTTTTGGGTCCGGGGACCTGGCCCTTGACCAGTATCAGATTATCCTGGATTCGAACGGAAACAATCTCGACGTTTTTGTAGGATACAGTCTTGTTCCCCATGCGCCCGGGCATCTTCTTGCCCTTGAACACCTTGCTGGGGTCGGCACACTGACCGATTGCCCCTGGAGATCTGTGCACCTTTTCGTGGCCGTGCGTCCTTGGCAGCCCGCGGAAATTCCAGCGCTTCATGACTCCTGCAAAGCCCTTGCCCTTGGAAGTACCCGTAAGCTTGATTTTTTCCCCGGGCTTGAATATTTCCACATTCAATTCCTGACCCGGCTCGAACTCATCCACGTTATCCGGAGTGAACTCGGTAAGCTTCCGGAAATAACCCTTCCCGGCCTTGGCCTGATGTCCTCTGGCCGGTTTGTTCAGCCTGTGTCCGGGCATGGAATCGTAACCTATCTGTATAGCTGAATAGCCGTCATTATCCTGGTCTTTCTTCTGGATCACGGGGCAGGGGCCTGCCTGTATCACCGTCACCGGTATGAATCTGCCGTCATCACCGAATACACTGGTCATGCCCAGCTTTTTGCCTATCAGTCCGATTGTGCGTTTCATTTTTATCACCTACAGCTTTATCTCGACATCGACGCCGGCGGGCAGATTGAGTTTGCCCAGGGCATCCACTGTCTGTTGTGTGGGCTCCATGATATCCAGCAACCGCTTATGCACCCTCATTTCGAATTGGTCCCTGGACTTTTTGTCCACATGCACCGAGCGGTTTACTGTGTATTTGTGAATTTTCGTGGGCAGCGGTATCGGGCCTGCTACACCGGCACCGGTATTCTTGGCGGAGTCGACTATCTCCACTACTGCCTTGTCCAGTATGCGGTTGTCGTAAGCTCTGAGCTTGATTCTGATTCGTTCGCTGTTCATAGTTGCCATATCATTACTCCACGATTTCCGAGACCACGCCTGCGCCCACGGTGCGCCCGCCTTCGCGGATGGCGAACCTCAGGCCGGGATCCATGGCTATCGGAACTATCAGATCTACATCGAATGTGGTATTGTCACCGGGCATCACCATCTCTACACCGTCAGGCAACGTCACTA
>PWGS01000137.1 GCA_003554505.1 Desulfonatronospira sp.
CAGCCTGCTGGTTTACATCCTTGATGGAGTAATGCGCCTGCTGCACCCCTTTATGCCCTTTATATCTGAAGAAATTTGGCAGCAGCTTCCTCACCGCAATGAAGAAGCACTTGTTGTTGCCACCTGGCCCCAGGTGAACAGCAATCTAAACTTTCCTGAAGATGCAGAAGATATGGCTGCTATACAGGAAGTGGCCAGGTCTATCAGGAATCTGCGCAGCCAGGTTCAAATTCCACCGGGCAAGAAAGCAGCAGTCCTGATCAGGGCCGAAGGGCGAATAGCTGACTGTCTTGACCAGGAGCGTCACCATCTTGGCAAGCTGGCTTTTGCTGAGCCCCTGACCATTGAAGCTGAAATAGAGAAACCCAAACAGGCTCTTGCAGCTATCATCGGGGAGGGAGTTGAAGTTTACCTGCCCCTGGAAGGGGTAGTTGATTTGGAAGCGGAAACGGCAAGGCTTGAGAAAGAGCTTGATGAACTGTTGAATGAAATTAAAAAAACTGAAGGTAAGCTTAACAATAGCGGCTTTATATCCAAGGCACCGGCAGAGGTTATAACCAAAGAGAAGGCGCGTCGTGAAGAGCAGGAAAGCCGCCTGGTCAGGCTAAAACAGCGGTTAGAGGAGTTAAAACAGGCAGATGGATAAAGATAAACTCTACTGTGATGCCCTGGAATGGATTCATGGCCTGGGCCGCTTTGGAATGAAGCCGGGACTGGGCAGGATTACAGCTTTACTGGAGCTTCTGGGTAATCCCCACCACAAAGTTCGTTTTGTTCACCTGGCCGGTACAAACGGTAAAGGTTCCACCGCTGTTATGCTTGCTTCAATTCTGCGAGAGGCCGGTTACCGGGTCGGTCTTTACACTTCACCTTACCTTCTTTCTTTTACCAACAGGATGGCTGTGAATGGTGAAGATATTAAAAAAGATGACTTGATTGAACTCGTTGCCCAGGTCAGGCCGCTGGTTGAGGAAATTAATAAAGATCCTGAGCTCGGCGTAATGACCGAATTTGAAGTGGTTACTACCCTTGCCCTGACCTATTTCTCAAGGACAAACCTTGACCTCGTAGTTTTGGAAACAGGCCTGGGGGGCAGGCTTGATGCGACCAATGTTGTTGATCCCCTTTTAAGTATAATCACTAATGTCAGCCTTGAGCACACTGATGTCCTGGGGGATACGGTTGAAAAAATTGCTGCAGAAAAGTCAGGCATTATCAAGCATAACAGGCCGCTTTTAACCGCTGACGAAGATCCGCGGGTCCTGAAAATCCTTGAAGAAAAATCTCTCCAGCATAATTCCGGGTTTTACCGGGTTTACTCTTCACTTGATGGAGAAGAAGCAGGGTTGATATCTAAACCGGGAGCTGAACTTCAGGAGATCAGCCCGGAAGGCCAGTATTTCCGTTACACAGGCAGTATCTTCAGTTTTGAGCGAATCTTTATTCCCCTGCGCGGCACTTACCAGGTTGCCAATGCTGCTACCGCCCTTGCGGCACTGGAACTACTCAAAAAAGAAGGCTTCACAGTAAGTGAATCAGAACTGCGCAGCGGCCTTGAAAAGACCGAATGGCCCGGCAGGTTGGAACTTCTCAGTAAAAATCCCTACTTGATCATGGATGGAGCCCATAACCCTGCAGCGATAGAGAGCCTGGCCCTTTCTTTGCCGCATTATTTTAAGTACAGTCAATTGATCCTGTTAGTAGGCATGATGGCTGACAAAGATATTCCTGCCATGTTAAAGAAGATCCTGCCACTGGCAGATAAAGTTGTTTTCACCAGGCTTGTCCTGCCCAGGGCAGCAGATCCCCGGGAACTAGCTTCTGTTGCAACCGGGCAATTAGAATTTAAAAAAGAACACTATGTAATCAGCGAGCATGGCCCAGCGCTGGAGAAAGCTTTTGGGTTGGCAGGGCCGGAAGACGCCATCCTGGTAACCGGTTCACTTTATACTGTCAGTGATATTCGTGCTTACTGGCAGGATAGCAGGTCTAAAAAGGCTAAAACCCAGTGACATAGAGTCGGAGTACTTAAAAAACGAAGTAATTTGCAGGACTTTCAGGAGATTTCTCGAAAGTGTAGAAGGTATTTGTTTGTCGCTTGCAATTAAATAAGGAAAGGGTGAACAAAGTCAAATGAGCAGCACCGTCTTTAAAGGAGGCGTTCATCCGGAATACCACAAGGCCTTAACTGCAGAAATGGCGGTTAGCGAGATGAAAGTCCCTGAAAAAGTGGTTATTCCCCTTCAACAGCATATTGGTGCTCCCTGTGAACCGCTTGAATCGATTGAAGTCGGTTCGGAGGTAAAAAAAGGCCAGAAAATAGCTGATAGCAGCGGTTTTGTTTCTGCGCCGATTCACGCCAGTGTGTCTGGTAAGGTTACAGCAATAGGGCCCTACAACCATCCGCTGGGCCGGCCCGTTGAGGCTATAACAATCGAGTCAGACGGTCAGGATAAGTGGGATGATAACATCAGGGCTCCAGAGAACTATGACAATCTCAGTCCCGATGATCTTCGTAAGCTTGTCCGGGAAGCGGGTATTGTTGGTCTCGGTGGGGCTACTTTTCCCGCGCATGTTAAGCTGTCACCTCCCGAAGGAAAAAAAATTGATATTGTTGTTATTAACGGAGCGGAATGGGAACCATATCTGACTGCCGATCATCGGGTCATGCTGGAGCAGGCTGAAAAGATAGTTTTCGGCCTGAAGATTATGATCAAAGCTCTTGGCGCCGAGAAAGGTATTATCGGCATTGAAGATAATAAGGCTGATGCTATAAAGCTGATGGAAGAAGCTGTTGCTGATGATGACAGCTTAAGTGTAGAAAAGCTACCTACCAAGTATCCCCAGGGCGCTGAAAAAATGCTAATCCAGGTTACCACTGGGCGAGTTGTTCCATCCGGTGGTTTGCCGCTGGAAGTCGGGGTTGTAAATCACAATGTCGGAACGGCAATTGCCATTTCAGATGCAGTCCGTGAAGGCAAACCTCTGATTGAAAGAGTTGTCACCGTAACCGGTTCGGGCATAAACAATCCTGACAACCTGTTGATCCGGGTCGGAACCCTGGTTAGTGAAGTAATTGATCACTGTGGCGGGCTCAAAGAAAATACTCAGAAATTGATTATTGGCGGACCAATGATGGGCCTGGCTCAGCCAAGCCCGGATATTCCGGTTATTAAAGGAACTTCAGGCATTTTGGCCTTAACTGATCAGGATGTGCACCTGGCTGAGAGCAGTCCCTGTATCCGCTGCGCTAAGTGCGTTGATGCCTGCCCGGTTCAGCTTATGCCTACGTCAATCGCCCAGGCAGCAGAGTTTGATAAAATTGACTGGGCCGAAAAGCTGCATGCCGCGGATTGTTTTGAATGCGGCTGCTGTGCTTTTGTCTGTCCTTCAAAGATACCTTTAACCCAGTGGATTAGAATTGCTAAAACAGAAATTGCTAAAGCGAAAAAATAGCACGTTTCTTTGTAAGGGAGGGAAGGGATGGTAATGGATAAGAATTTAGTTGTTTCATCTTCTCCGCATATAAGAACAATGGAATCTGTCCAGAGTGTTATGACAGACGTCCTCATAGCTCTTTTCCCGGCCGCTTTAATGGCCGTCCTGCTTTTTGGCTACCAGGCTTTAATTACCATGGTTCTTTCTGTTGTTACAGCAATGGTGGTAGAAGCCCTGTGGCTTCGTAAAAAAGATTTATATAATGATGGTAGTGCCGCAGTAACCGGGCTGCTTTTTGCCATGGTTATACCTCCGTCACCCCCGTGGTGGCTGGTGGTTATCGGCTCAGCTTCGGCAATTATTATCGGAAAGCAGGTTTTTGGTGGAATTGGCTATAACATATTTAACCCGGCCCTGGTCGGCCGCGGTGTTGTTTTGATTTCCTGGGGTGGTTACATGGCCGGCAACATTTGGTCACCACCTCAACCTTTTGCTTTTGGAGCCGATGTATCTGCAGTTACCGGGGCAACAGCCCTGGCATCCGAAGCTGATGCTGTGAATTATAGCTTAACTCAACTTTTTATCGGCACTGTTCCCGGTTCGCTGGGAGAAACTTCAGCCCTGGCCCTGCTATTAG
>PWGS01000281.1 GCA_003554505.1 Desulfonatronospira sp.
TCAAGGTGGGCACCACTCAGGCCCAGCGCAAGCTTTTCTACAATCTGAGCAAGGAGAAGCAGAGGCTGGAATCCCTGGGGATAACCGCGGATGCGGATGCCATATCCCAGAGCCTGGATGTTTCCGAAACAGACGTGGTGGAAATGGGCCAGCGCCTGGGCCAGCACGATCTTTCCCTGGACATGCCCTATAACGAAGACTCGGATGTGACCCCCATGAATGTAATCCCGGCTCTGGGCGACGGGGCCGAAGAGATACTTCTGCAGGGGGAGACGGCCGAGCTTCTGCAGCAGAACATCAAGGAATTAATGCCCAAGCTCAGCGACAAGGAAAAGGACATCATTGAAATGAGACTTCTGGCGGAAAGCCCGGTCACCCTGCGCGAGATCGGTGAAAAATACGGGATCACCAGGGAAAGGGTGCGCCAGATAGAGTCCAGACTGCTCAGCAAGATCAAGGCCCATATCCAGGAAAATATCGGTGACTTTTCCAGGGAGTGGATCGAGGATGCTTAGGGAACTCCAGGAAATCCGGGAACAGGCCAGAATCATGGCCGGCAAGTACGATCTGCGTTTCTATACCCGCTACAGCAGGGAATATGACTGTTCCAAGGAAGTCTTCTTCAGCCATCCACTTATTCAGCGCCTGCGCGAGGATGTGGTGCCGTTTCTCAATGATGGCTTCGGGCACGGCATAGAGCACTGCAAGAAGGTGAGCATAGACGCCGGGACGCTTGCACTCATCGAAACCAGATCCTGGCTGGACGTCAAGGCGAGCAAGCGCTACACTCTTCTGGCTCAGATGGCCGGGCTTCTGCACGACATCAGCCGGCATGAAAGCGATCATGCCCGCAAGGGGGCGGACTTTTCCAGAATAATCCTTCAGTATTACCCTCTTTCTCCGGAGGAACTGGATGACCTTGCCTTTGCCGTGAGCAATCACGAAGCATTCAGGGAGGTCCTGGAGCCCGCTCATCAAAAGCAGGGACTTTTAAGTGATGTGCTTTATGATGCGGACAAGTTTCGCTGGGGACCGGATAATTTTGTCCCCACTCTCTGGGAAATATGCTCCTGCGAGGAATGGTCCCTGGAGGAAATCATCAACCGCTTTCCCAGGGGATTGTCATATATTCAGGAGGTACAGGAGACCTTCAGGACTCCCACGGGACGCCTTTATGGTCCGGAGTTCATCCAGTGCGGCCTGGAAATGGGCAGGTTCCTGTACAGGAAGCTCAAAGACCGCAACAGTGAAGGGTTGCAGCTAAAGACTGTGACAGGATCTGGATAAATGGGAAAAAAGATCTTAATGCTTGTGCTTGCCCTCGCGGTTTTTGCCTGCGCCCCTAAACCCCAGCAGACCCAGCAGGCAAAGACGGATCGAGAGCTGACCCCCCGGGCCCAGGTGACTTACCACTACCTGAAGTCCCTGGATTACCAGGCAGCGGGAGAACACGAAAAGGCGGCACTGGCCCTGGAGAAGGCCCTGGTGCTGGGGCCGTCGGTCCGCCTGTACCAGGATCTGGCCAGGGTTTATTTGCGCCAGGATGAAAAACAAAAGGCCGTGGACATTCTGCAGGAGGCCACGGGCATTTATCCCCGGAACCCGCAACTGCATTTCCAGCTGGCAGAGTTTTACCTGGTGCAGGGCAAAAGGGCCAGGGCTGTTGAGGCCCTGGAAAAGTACAAGGAACTGGTGCCGGAAGACCTGGATGTATACGAGGATCTGGCTGCTTTTTATATGGAGATGCAGGACTATGCCGGAGCAGTGGATCTTTTGCAGGAGTTCTCCCCGGAGGAAATGACCCCGGAGATGCTTTATTATATGGGCCGGGCCAAAAGCGAGCTGGGGGAAAAGTCGAGTGCCATCTCTTATCTGCAGAAAGCGGTTCAGGTCCGCCCCGGTTTTTTGCAGGCCTGGGCCGAAAAGGCCTTCATATATGAACAGGACAGAGATTACCTCCAGGCCGAGCGCACCTACCAGCAGCTGCTCAAGATGGGAGAGAGAAGCCCGGACCTCATTCTTCGAATCGTGGAGCTGAACCTGCTTTTAAACGATCCGGACCGGGCCATGACCATGTTCCGGGTGGGTCCGGAGGAAGTCCAGGTTCAGCTGGATGTTGTAAACCAGTTCATCCAGAACGGTTTTTACGAGCATGCAGATGTTATATTGCAGGATATCAAGAATGACAGTGATTATCCTGAAACGATTTATTTTTACCTTGCCCTGACCGCCTATGAAGGCCGGGATGATCCTCAACTGGCCCTGGACTATCTCTCCAGGATCCCGGAGGAGGATCCCTACCACCTGCAGGCCCTCTCCTTCCAGATTCAGATTCATTTTCACGAAAAAGATTACCAGAAAGCTCTTGAGCTGTGCCGGCAAGGACAAGAGACTCATCCCCAGGCGGACAGGCTGTACTTGTTCAAAGCCATTGTCCTGGAAGCCATGGAGGAATATGAACAGGCCGGGCGGGTTCTGGAAAAGGCCCTGGAAAAATGGCCCGGGCAGACTGATTTTCTGTTCCGCAAGGGTGTGGTGCTGGATAAACTCAGTAACACGGAAGAAGCCCTGCAGATAATGGAAGAGATAATCTCCCTGGACCAGGATCATCACGAGGCCCTGAATTACGTGGGTTACACTCTGGCTGAACAGGACAGGGATCTGGACAGGGCCATGATACTTATCAAGAGGGCGCTGGAGCTGGATCCGGGCAATGGCTACTACATCGATTCCCTGGCCTGGGTTTATTTCCGGCAGGGCAGGTATGAAGAGGCCTGGGTGGAGATTCTGGCTGCAGTGGAACAGGTGGATGACGAGGCGGTGATCTGGGAGCATTACGGGGATATAGCCAAGGCCCTGGGAAAACGCGAACATGCCCTGCAGGGGTATGAAAAGGCCCTGGAACTGGACCCGGAAAACCCGGAACACCTCAGGGAACAAAGGGCAAAAGTCAAGGATATGCCTGAAAACGAGTCAGCAAAGGCCGGTCCATGAAGTCTTCTTATGGCATCCTGTGCCTTCTGTTAATTACAGTTATTGTTTTTTCCTGTGCCCCCAAGCGTGTCCCGGTAGAGAGGCCTCCGGAGGTGGTATGGCAGGAGTTCTGGGCTCAAAGCTCCAGTTTCCAGGAAGACCAGGAGTTTTATATCCAGACCAGGGTGAACTATTCCACCCCGGACCAGCAGCGCAGGGTGCAGGCCGCCATATGGGGCTTTGCGGGTTATCCGGTGCGCATGGACATCTCTGCCGGTTTCGGCCAGACAGTCTCCATGTGGCTGGAGGATGAACTCAGGTGGCAAGCCTATAATCCCGGAGAAAACACCCGCTACATACATCACGACGGAAGCAGGGGGGCGACCCTGCTTGGTTTTCCCACACCCATGGATCTCAGGGAGACCAGCCTGGTACTTCTGGGGGATTTCCGGCATCTTGTCCCCCGGGAGTATCACCGGGTTGAATCCCATGAGAATATGTGGAAGTATTACTTTGAAGACGAAAACATCACGAGCGTTGTACTGGAGCAGGACGGAAGTCTGGACAGGATCGAGGGCGTTGGATGGCATGTCGAGTTCAAGGGTTTTGAGCAGGAAAACGGCCTGTTTTATTTCTCCAGACTGGACATGCATCTGTCCGAGGACAAGGAGGCCGTAATCCGCATTAAATCAGTGGATATGGACAGAACCTGGGATGAAAAGCAGATGAGCCTGGACCCCCCCGGGGAAACCCGGACCATATTTCTATATTAGGCGCATAGCACAAATTTCAAACAAACATGTTTGTTGTTAATAAAACCAACTACTGCCTTTGTCGGGGTCGGTGTCGGTATCGGAATCGGTATCGAAAATATTGGGCAGCTTTTTACATGACTGTGCCTGCCGGATTTGATTCCGACTTCGACCCCGATACCGATCCCGATCCCGATGACAAGCGTAAGTGCAGACAGTTAGTTTTCATCCGGAAACGGTTCTTTTCCCTTTTGGCGGCGTCAATCTGCACAATTATTCGTCAACGTATTAAGATACGCCTCCTCATAATTGCTTGATTTCCTTGCCAAAAGAAAAA
>PWGS01000023.1 GCA_003554505.1 Desulfonatronospira sp.
ACATCCGGAAAGAAAGACTTTCCGGATGGAAACTATCTGAAGGGGCGCAAAACTTGAAAAGCGTAAGGCTATTCATTGATAAGCTACATGGCTCTGTCAATAACGGATTCAGACAAAATCCTCTTCAAGGTGCTTACGCATTTGATCACGCCAGGGCTGACAAGCAAAGATCGCAAAGGAAGAAATTTGTCTTTGCGCTGTGCATGGCAACGTTCAACCGGGCGTGCTCCTCAGTATAGGATTACGGGCTCGTTGTCAGCTCCCCTCCTTAGCCAAGGAGGAGCCGGAGCCAAGGAGGAGCCGGGGGGGGTTATATGAGATCCCTTCCTTAAGAATTTACCCGAGAAGTAAAAATACTTCAAGCACCTCTCAGGTTCGGGTTCAAGTCGGCGCAGCTCAGTAACACATCAGCAACTATCACCCGTGCCCATTTGGTTTTTTAGGAGCGGATAGTCTTTTACTTGCATGAAAAATTTACAAAAGGCTTAAAATTACACTCAGGATTGTATTGCTTTGTCCAGGCTAAATTGATATCGAAAACCATGAATGCGGACCGGAAAAACATTGTGGCCCAAGCGCCCACAGGCATGAGCCTGATGGAACTGCTGGTGGTCCTGGCAATCATCGCCATACTCGCCGGTACTGCGTTGGTTTATATAAACACAGATGGCTACCGCCTGAGAGCGGAAGCCAACAATCTCAAATCCACTCTGCAAGAAGCGCGGATGGAGGCGGTGAAGAGGAATGAGAGTGTAAAGGTGGTCCTAAATCCGGAGTGGTACAGGGTTGAAATGTCGAATGATCCAAATGACGTTCTTGTTAATTACAGCTTACCTGAAAACATAGGGTTGCATTGTAAAGATATGGGTGAGCTAACTACTAATAGCATTACCCTTGGATCGCTTGGGACAGCAAGCAATAGCCACATAAAGATCGGCAGTAATAACAAAAATTATAGCTTGTTTGTTAATTCAGCAGGAAGAATAATATTAGATGGACCGCATAACAAAAATGAATAATATATATAATATTAAGTATAATGGACTGACTTTAATTGAGCTATTAATCGTTTTGGCAGTTATGTCTTTAATTATGGGTGGCCTGGTGGCTACATTTATTTCGCACAGCAGAATATCAGCCGCTGAAGAAGCCCGAATGGAAGTGCAGCAAAATTTAAGGGCGTCTGTGGACAGGCTCAAGCATGCTTTACGCCATGCTGGATTTGGGTGTTATGATTCGTTTCCTGATAAAACAATTATAATATCTGAACCACAAGGTGATAATGATATTGAAATTGATAGTTTTATATTTGATTTAAATAATATGGATGTAGGTAATCACAATATTGTATCTGATTCATTGATCTTTGTATATGCATTTAGGGAAATCAGTATTGTAGATGACGAGCATTTTACAGTGTTCCCGAATGTTGATGGAAATATTTTTTACAAACCTGAAGAGTTTGATGCTGATTTTGAAGCTTATGTAGATGACAATGATTTGTCAATATTGAAAGTTGTTCCACTAAGAATATTTGTATCAGATGATGATGAAGGTTATCGTTTATATTTAAAAAACTTTGCCTATAATGATAGAGGACAATGGATATTGTCCGAAAATATAGAGGATATTAGTTTTAAGTATTATGAAAATGGTGCATGGCACAATGATGACAGCACGATAGTTGATATGAACAACATTCGCAAAATCAGATTTTCCCTGCAAGGAAGAAGCAAGGAGAAAGTGAACGGGGAATATGTTCGCATGGAAAGTCATGGCGAGGTGACCCTGCGTAATGGGTTTTAAATCCCGTCGGGGTTTACTGGAGGCAAACTTGTCGTGGCAATCCTTATAACAAGGGGTCCAAACCTCATGGACCATAAGCTGCATTCAGCCACCCAGGTGGTACAGGAATGTTTCTGGGATGATCATCTTATCACCCCACAGGATATACTTGAAAAGCTGGAGAAAAAGGATGCGGCATTCGGGCGTTTTCTGTTCTCAAAAATAATTGAGAACAGCAGGCATCCCTCAAAACATCTGAAGGCGCTTTTCCCCATGGAAGATATGCTGCCAATGCTGGACAGGTATTTATCCATGACGGGCGGCAGAAAAAGGGTGCGTCTTGTGGCAGCCAATATCACCGGGGATCACAGTCTTGTCCCGGAGCTGCAATGGAAAGTATAGACCATAAACAGACCGGCTTCACCCTGGTGGAAGCACTCATTGCCATGCTCATCCTGGTGGTGGCCATTGTGGGCTGGGTGGCGGCGCAGGATGCCTCGGTGTCCAACCGCGGCCTCAGCCGGACCTTGACCGTGGCCACGGAACTGGTCCAGTCCAAGATTGAGGAGCTAGCCGAAGATCCTGCGGCATATTGCAATACTCCAGACTGCGAGGATATAGAAGAACAAGTAGTTAATGATGGCTTTGAATATACGTTGGTCTGGAGTATGTACCAAGAAGTGCTGAGCAATTCAGGAGAAGACCTTGAACACGCCCGACCTTTGTGGATAATCGTTGTTGAGGGCAAGTGGAATTATAGAGGGCCCAAAAGCACCGGTGAATTCAGAAGAGTAGTGATGGAACAGGAGTAGCTCATGTTTAAAACTATACACCAAATGAGAGATACCTATGGGGCTGCCCAGAATGGGAGCGCCCTGATCCTGGCCCTTCTGGTACTGCTGGTCATGAGCATCGTGGTCATGGGCATGGCTGCTGATACTGACATGGATCTAAAGATCTCCCACAATCTTCAACTGAAGAATGAGGCGTTTAATAATGCCGAGACGGGACTAGCATTAGCTACGGAAATGCTCAGGGAATCTACAGTAGTGAACCATATTAACGAGAATAATGATGAGAGCATAAACTTACTGTCTATTGAGGACCATAAAATTATCCTGTCGAGACCATTGATTGATTTTTATGAGCTGGATGGTAATATTACTATATCTCGTAAAGGCACCAATAAAAAAATTGCATCAGTTTACACTGTAAGTCACGATTATGGTAATGGAAGAAGGTGGTTTGAATTATATTCTATTGGCACTAAAGAATCATCAAGCGCAAAGATGAAAGCAACTATTAGTGAAGATATTTCTTTTAACCATGAGAATTTTGCCCGTTTATCACCATTGACTCTTTTTAATGAAAATCCAAGCTTGATGTTAAAAGGATCTATCTTTGTAAGTGGTAAAAACCATCCTGTCCCTTCAAGCTTTGATTGCACTGGTGCAGGATGCAGCCCAGACAGTCCTTATTCAAATGGAGATAAGCTGCCTCTCTCCTCCTATCATAATATAGAAGAACAAGATATTGTTCAACAAGGTAATGCAGAAATAGAAGACTTTGTATATGAAGACATGAAGCAAGGTGATAGCGAAGATGAATCTAGTGAGGCAATTAGTGATGAAAAATGGAATAAAATAGTAAATAGTCTTGTTGGCATGTCAAGTACACATTATTTACATGATGATAACATGCCAGATTCACTAGGCACACGTGATACTCCAGGTATTACAGTAATAGAGGGGGAGCATAACCTGAATGCTTTAAATGGAGCCGGGATTTTAATTTTGAAAGATGGTGCCAGAATAACAGGAAATTTTCATTTTGAGGGCCTAGTAATAAGTATCATTGATTCAGAAGAAGATGGTCAGCTACTTTCTGGAGGTAATAATACGATATATGGCAGTATGTTAGTTTTGGGTGGAGAGGCTGATATAGAAATTGAGGGGGAAGATGATTCTGTTGATTATGCTGGAACACCTGGTGTATTGCATAGCGAAGAAGGACTAAATTCTGCATTCGCTGCACATGCAAAAGAAGCTTCTTTGCACAGGTTATCATGGAGTTCTCTGTAAGCTGTTTGATGGGGTATAAATTATTATTGCTGAATCTAAGTACACGACAAAAATATTTTGTAGTTTAAATTAATTAGTAGTGAATATCGCATCTATTATTCATAAATTTTCTGCATTATAAAGCATTTAAACGCAATGTTAATACTGCAGACCAC
>PWGS01000039.1 GCA_003554505.1 Desulfonatronospira sp.
AGCACTTGAACCACGTGGAATCCGCCTATGCCTGGATCCTGGCCCGGGCCTTCAAAAGGCGGGCCCTGGTGGTGATTATAGGGCTTATGGCCTTTGGTGCGGGCATCATGGCCTACATGAACGTTCCCAAGGAGTTCGCCCCGGACGAGGACCGCTCCAGGATGATGATAGTCTTTGAGACCCCCCAGGGGGCCACGCTTCCGGAGACGGACAGGTTTGCAGCCAGAATTGAAAATATGCTGGCCGAGGATCCCAATGTCAGCCATACCTTTCTGGGCATTGGCCTCAGCCGTGGAGGCGGTCCGGGCCATCCCAACGAGGGCATTGCTTTTGTCACCCTCGTGCCCAGGGATGAGCGGGATATGCATCAGACTGAGATAATGCAGCAGTACCGGCAAAGACTGGCTCAAATTCCCGACGGACGGGCATTCGCCGTGGATATTACACCAGGAGGAGTAGGTGGTGATCCGGTGGAAGTGGTCCTGCAGAACCCGGACCTGCAGGAACTGGACATTGTGCAGGAACAGGTGGTGGACTGGATGGAGTCCCGTCCGGAGTACTATGTTGGTGTGCGCTCTAATCTGGAGCTGGACAGGCCCCAGGTGGACGTGAGTATCGACCGGGAAAAGGCGGCTGAGATGTGGATTTCGGCTACAGCCATTTCCCAGTCCCTGCGCTACCTGTTTGGAGAGGTGGACATCTCTCACGTGGACCGGGATGCCCGCAGATACGACGTAATTACTGAGATAAAGGGCCGCGGTGAAACCACCCCGGACGCCCTGCGCCATGTATACCTGCGCAACCAGAGAGACGAGCTGGTTTCCCTGGATAACCTGGTGCATATCCGGGAAACCATCGGACCAAGCGAGATTCACCGTTTCGACAGGGTGCGCTCGGCTTCGGTTACCGCATCCACTCCGCCGGGGGTGGCCCTGGGCGATGCCGTGGACGAGCTGGAAAAATATCTGGATGCTGAGCTACCTGCGGGAACAGACCACCGCATGGCCGGCATGTCCGAGGTGTTTGAGGAGTCATTTTATTACCTGGCCCTGGCCCTTATTTTTGCCATTATATTTATATACCTGGTGCTTTCGGCCCAGTTCGAGTCATTTATATACCCCTTAAGCATCATGACCGCTCTGCCCCTGGCCACTGCGGGCGCATTCGGCATTTTGTGGCTTCTCAACCTGAATTTCAGTGTTTACGCCTTTATAGGCCTTATCATGCTCATGGGGCTGGTGACCAAGAACGCCATTCTGCTGGTGGACTATACCAATGTCCTGGTGGCCCGGGGAAGACCGCCGGTGCAGGCGGCCCAGGAAGCGGCCCGGGAGCGCTTCCGCCCGGTGGTCATGACCGCCATCTCCACCATTCTGGGCATTACGCCCATAGCCCTGGGCTACGGGGCCGGAGGTGAAGCCAGGATCCCCCTGGGCGTTTCCGTGGCTGCGGGTCTTTTCCCCTCCACCGCCCTGACCCTTATCGTCATCCCGGTGGTCTACACCCTGTATGATCAGCTGCAGAACTACATTCTGAGACTCTTTGGAAAAACACCTAAAGGCGCAAAAGGTTGAGCATGAAACTGGTGCACATCACCTTTCGTTTTGAATACGTGGATCACGTGGAGCGTATACTGGATGATTCAGGTGTAGAGGATTACGCCAGGTATCCCATGGTGGAGGGCAGGGACCAGGATGGCAAACATTACGGCAGCCAGGTTTTTCCAGGCAGCGTTACCGTTTGCCAGGCCCTGGTAAAGGATGACCTGGTTGAGGGACTAATGCAGCGTCTACAGGAGTTCAGAATGAAAAAAGGCTCGCATCGGCACCTGCGGGCAGTGGTTATGCCGGTGGAACAGGCTCTGGGCACCGGGGAGGACTAGATCAGTACAGGCCACTGCATCCAGGCCAGGGCTGCGCTTACCAGGATCATGCCCGTGACAAGAGAAATGTAGGCTTTTTTGACTCTCAGACCGGCCAGGGCGCTGAAGCTGGCCGCTATCAGAATAACAGACCAGTCCAGTTCCCTCTGGAACTCAAAAATACCGCTTAAATGGGGATAAACAAAAGCCAGGAAATAGATGCCCAGGCAGGCTGAAACAAGATTTACCCCAAAGGAACCACCCAGGGACTGCAGGATCATTTTTCCTGGATTGTATGTGCTGAACCTGTCCCTGCTCTGTCGCAGTATCTGGTTGTATTTTTTGTTCTGCCTTATCCTGTACCAGCCTTCAATGCGCGAAAGGATGTAGGCCCCGGGGATGCTTAAGAGCATGAGCAGAAATATCTGACCGGTGTGCTCCAATTGAAAGTGCCCGCACAGCAAAGTGGTGCTGGTAACACAGAAGATGGCGTTGGGCGGAATAAAAGTGCCTGCAGGGATTAGATCCAGCCAGAGCAGTTCGAAAAACAAGGATATAATCAGGACGGGAAAGACTTCACCGGTTATGAGGGCCAGGAAGAAACCGGCCACCAGGGGCCGTTCCAGAAGGCCCAGGTGAAAAGCAAAGCGAAAAAGGGAAAAGACGGCAAAAAAAAACCTCCCAGAAGGACAGTGCTGAAGATACTTGTTTCTCCCAGGTCTACCATGAGTCCACCTGAACGCTTTTGTGGGGCACGCACCTGAAATCCAGCTTGACTCCCTGTCTGAAAAAATACTCCAGGCAATGGCTGTCGTCCTGGCTCAGGGCAATGTGTGCACAGACCTGCTTTCTGCCGGGACTGTAATGAATGTTGCCGATGTTGAGCCAGTTGAAATTCAGCCCTTGTTCAAAGGCCTGCCTGGCGTCCGGACAATTATCAAAAAGGATGAAGACCGAAGACAGCCTGTCCTTTAAAGTGGTGTGCAGTAAACGTGGACTTTCCTGGATGGATGCAAAGGTTATGTCGATGTGGCTGGGCACCGCGAGCCCCATGATTTCCTGGCGCACAGGGTCTGCAGCGAGGTCATCGTTGACCACCAGAATAGTCCTGGAGCCCGCGTAAGGCAGCCAGGTCTCGATGACCTGCCCGTGTACCAGGCGATTGTCTATGCGTACCCAGAACATAAGCTCATTCAGCCTTTTTGCCGGAAGTTGCCACCTGCCTCTTGAGGACATCACCGGCCACGAGTATTCCCTGTTTGCCGGCAGCCTTGATTTCCTGAGCCAGGTCTCCGAGTTCCCGGTCCTTGGCGGCCATGGCCTTTAAAAGCATGGGCAGGTTTACTCCGGTGATGACCTCTAGCTGCCCGTGATTTAAAAGGGACAGGCTTATATTGGTGGGCGTTCCGCCGAACATATCGGTAAGAACGACCACCCCGCTGCCAGTGTCCATCTTTTTAACCTTTTGCTTCAACTGGTCGATAATGTCCTGCATGGGCTGGGACACATCCACACCGATGGCGCAGCAATTGCCGCCGTTTCCCACCATGGTCTGCGCCGCCTGCAGAAGCCCGGCCCCGAAATCGCCGTGAGTGACTAATATTATTCCTATCATGATGTTCCGGCCACAGATTTGAGCTTGAAAATCGGTTGCTTCAAAGCTGGTTGTCAACCACTCTCGATTTCTCCTTACTGCTTGAAAAGTGGAGCAGATAAGGAAGGGATTTTATACAACCACCCCCGCCCCCTCCTTCACCCCCAGCTACTACTGGACGAAAGTGGAGTTGCACCGTAGTGCTGCAACCAATCAACCCAGTTGAAAATGACGGTGTTCCAATGATACCAGGTAGCCCCTTTTTTTCAAAAAATCCGCCACGTTTTCAGCCACTGCCACGGAGCGATGCCTGCCACCGGTGCATCCAAAAGCCATGGTCAGCCTGTAGCGCCCCTCCTTTTGGAACAATGGCAGTATAAAATCAAGGAAATCCTTATATTTTTCCAGGTAGGAAGATCCCGGGGGCCGGTCCAGCACGTAGCCGGAAATGGCCGGGTCCCTGCCTGACAGGTTTTTTAGCTCCGGCTGGAAAAAGGGGTTGGGCAGAAAACGTAGATCCTGCACCATATCGGCTTCGGAAGGCATGCCGTATTTGAACCCGAAGG
>PWGS01000209.1 GCA_003554505.1 Desulfonatronospira sp.
AGTTTTTTCTTTTGGCAAGGAAATCAAGCAATTATGAGGAGGCGTATCTTAATACGGTGACGAATAATTGTGCAGATTGACGCCGCCAAAAGGAAAAAGAACCGTTTCCGGATGAAAACTATTTAACTGCCTGGATGAGACTGCAGAACCTCCTTTTTCCAGGCCACCTTTAATCATGTTTCGCCCAAACTGTTCATTACTTCCTTTTGCGGGCTTCTGCCGCCGGGCTCGTCACTTTTGCGGAATGACCAGAAAACCGAGACCCCGAAAATACGGCAGACAAGGGGAGCTGGTGGACAGCCATTTTTAACCGGTGCTCCATCTTTATGTGGGCCATAACTGGACATGCGAAAACTGCTCTCCCGCCTGAGAAACATCCTTTTTTGCTCCCAGTCCGGACAAGGGCCGGTGCGCATGCTCTCCTTCAGGGTACTCTACCTGTGCATTTTCCTTCCCCCGGTGCTTTATATCTTTACTGTTCAGGGACTGGAGAAATACCTGGAGAACTCCTGGAAGCAGGAGGTAGGCCGGGAGCTGATCCGGGACCGGGAAGGGGTGATGCAGGGCAAGATCCGGGTGCAGGACGAGATCCGGAAGAACCTGGAGCAGTTCGTGCACTCCAGGCTGGCTGCGGTCCTGGGAACCGAAATCCGGATCATGGTCCGCACTGGCAAGGGAAGGCAGCTCTATCCGGCATTTGATCTTGGCAGCAACTTTCAATCCGACGGGAATATCTCTGAAGATGCCCGCCTTACAAGGCTGCAGGAAAGACTCCTGGCCCTGGAAAACGCCCGCATCCTTCAGGAAGGGCTGATCTACCACGTCTCCGTCAAGATTCCCGGCAACACCTGGCTTTCCAATTCGATCCTTCTTTTCTATATCTTTACCTTTGCCGTGATACTTTACTTCTCCTACCATTCCCGGGTCAGGGCTTCTGAAATGGCGGCCCTGGAGCAGGAGAAGAAGCTGGAGCAGACCAGGGAGCGCCTGGAGGGCAAAAAAAAGAACCTGGCTGAGGCCCAGGAGCGCCAGGCAGAGTTCCAGCGCCAGGTACACGAGTTGCAGGCAAGTCTGCGCCACGCAGATATAAGGATGCGCAGCACCGAAGAGGAGGCCCTGGTTGAGCTGGAAGCCCTGGAGCAGAAGCTGGAGTCCGCCACCCGGGAACGCCGCGCCCGGGAAACCGAAATCCGGGAACTCACGTGCAAGCTGGAGAACCTGGAATCCGCACCCCGCAGCAGGGACAAAAAACAGGAGAAGGAGTACAGGCTGTATACCAGGCGCTTCCAGACCCTGTACAAGAACCTGGAATTCACCCAGCGCGCAGCAGAGGGGCTTGCGCAGCTTCCCGAGGACTGGAAACTAAAGGCGGAGGAGATGATTCACAACCTGAACTTCGACCCGGGCATGGTCCGTGTCAAGAGAAAGGTCTTTTCCCGCGGAGAAACAGCAGTGCTGGAAACGGAGTTTTCGCACAGGGGCAGGATATACTGGCGAGCAGGAACCGGGAACAAACCGGAGATCCTGGCCATAGGCACTAAAAACAGCCAGGACAGGGATTTGAGATATCTGCAGAACCTGTACGGCCAGGATAGCCAGGAATAGCAAACTCTCTGCAATTCAGGCCGACGTCCAGCCAGTACTAAGCCCGACCTGCCGGTTATATTTTCCATCCGGAAAGTCTTTCTTTCCGGATGTTGAAGCTATTGGTTCTCTTTCCGGAAACGAGGAGTTTTTTCTTGTGGCAGGGAAATCAGGCAATTATGAGGAGACGTATCTTACGGTTGACGGATAATTTTGCAGATTGACCACGCGAGGCGCGTGGCAGGCTCCGGTTGAAAAGCGCACAATGTCCAGTCGGATAACCGCCATGTATTTGATACAGCTCGAGACCTTAAAACCACATACAGCAGGAAGCAGGTTTTCAGGAAATGTCTTTTCCTAAACCGGTCATTATTGCCCAGAGCCCGGGTATGCAGAAAGTTCTGGAGCTGACCCGCAAGGCGGGCAGCGTAGATCTGAACGTGCTCATTACCGGAGAAAGCGGGGTCGGCAAAGAAATGGTGGCCCGCTCCCTGCATTATTATTCCCCCAGATCCAGCAGACCCTTCGTCAAGATCAACAGTGCAGCCCTGCCTTTCGAACTCATCGAATCCGAGCTTTTCGGTTACGAAAAAGGGGCCTTTACCGGTGCGGACAGACGCAAGTAAGGCATGTTCGAATATGCAGCCGGAGGCTGCCTGTTTCTCGATGAAATCGGAGAACTGCCTGTTTTTTTGCAGGCCAAACTTTTGCAGGGGCTGCAGGACAGGTTCTTTCATCGACTGGGCGGCCAGAAGGAGGTTCAGGTCCATGCCAGGGTCATAGCAGCCACCAACCAGAACATGGAAGCTGAAATCAGGCGGGGGAATTTCAGAGATGACCTTTACTTCCGCCTGAGCACAGTCTCCATTCACATCCCCCCTCTAAGGGAGAGAAAAGAGGACATCCCGCTCATTACCGAGCATTTTGTTCAACGCATCCAAAACAAAACTCCGGAAGTCGACTGCAGCATCCCGGACAGTCTCATGCAGCTTTTCATGGAATATCACTGGCCTGGAAACGTGCGGGAACTGGAAAACTATCTGAACCGCTTGAGCATCCTTGGGAATCCCTTGGAACTGGAAAACGCCATCCGCCAAAATATCCAGCTTTCCCAGAAAGACGATGAGACCTGCCTGAACCCTGATCAGAAAAAAAACGGCATCTTCGACGCTGGAACCAGCCGCGAGCTGGAGTCTTTTCCATCCCTGAGGGAGGTAAGAGAGCAAACCATAAAAAAAGTTGAAAAGGAGGTCATCTCCAGGGTGCTGCACCAGACCAGATGGAACCGGAAAAAAACCTCCGAGATTCTTAAAATCAGCTACCGTGCCCTTCTGTACAAAATAAAGGAGCTGAACTTGAGACCGTAGTTCAAGTAAATTCTTTCAGCCTTAACCAGTTTCCGCATCGGCAAAGTCTTTCCGGATGGGAAAACTAAAGAAAAGAGCTTTTTTTGACAGCCTCCAGCCACGATTCTTTGAGTGGCTGGTGCAGCTCTTGTATTTTGCAGCATGATTTCAAAAATAAAACACAGACTATAATTTCCGGACTTTTCAAAAAAAATTCCATTTTTTTCAGATTTCATGTGGACATAATTTTCAATAAGACTTATTACTACAAAAAAAGAAGCCGGCTTGTTCAGCCGGGTTGAAAGGTTTTTACGATGCAGCTTCTTGCAGCTCCTTTCCTTCTTTTCAAGACACTTCAACCTTCCAATAAAAACATTAATTTTATCAACTTATTATAAATATGGCATGATTTTTCCATGAAATACGGACTATGATATTTCTGCAGCATGTTGCCCGGCAGTATGTCCATTGCCCGCATTATATCGAAAAAAGCTGCTTCCCCCTTTAATCTACTGAGCTTTTCGCCTGAAAGCTCTCTGGAACAAAAAGCATGGCTGAAATACTGGTCATAGATGACGACCTTATATTCAATGAGTTGATGGAAGAACAGATTTCCAGGCTGGGACATGACTGCGATACCGTAGCCAGTCTGTACAAAGGCATCTCCAAGGCCCAGAAAGCAGCCTACGATATCATATTTCTCGATGTCCCCCTGCCGGACGGCAACGGCCTGTCCGAGATCCAGGCTTTGAGGAATTGCGGTTCTGCACCGGAAATCGTCATCCTTACCGGCTACGGCGACCCCGAAGGTGCGGAAGTGGCCATCAAGAACGGAGCCTGGGACTACATCCAGAAACCGGCATCAATCAACACCATCCAGCTCACCATCTCCAGGGCCCTGCGCTACAGGCTGAGCAAGCTTCAGTCTGAAAACAGCAAAAATGTGGTGCGCAACGGAATCATCGGCAAAAGCTCAAAAATAAAAGAGTGCCTGGATCATGTGGCCCAGGCCGCCTCCAGCAGCATCAACGTTCTCATCACCGGGGATACGGGCACCGGCAAGGAAGTGTTCGCCAAGGCGATCCACTTGA
>PWGS01000153.1 GCA_003554505.1 Desulfonatronospira sp.
AGATCCTCTACCGGGAAGTGATAAACATCCCCCATTGCCGGCATATTGGGCTTGAGATTCTCGACGATATCCTGCGAATCCTGAAGACCGCAGTAGCTGAGATCATTAATACCCCAGCAGTTATTGACCAGGAGATCTTCACCATATTTTTCCCGGGCCTGCTGCTTGATGTTATCAACCACCTTCAGCATAAATTTTTCTTTGGCCGACTCCCCCCTGTTTCTGAACTTGGGATAATAGGGCGGGGCAAAGGCAATCACTATCTTAGGATTGCGGTCAGGACAGTAATTATGGAGTTCATCAATTAGGCGGAGGGTAAATTCCCGCTGATCCTTAACTTCTTCCTTGAGCTCAGCAGTAAAAGTGTCAAGATGCCGGTTGATCTCCTCGCCATGCTCCTCCAGAACGGAATTATAGAGCTCCTGATAGGAGTAAATATTGGGCTCCCAGTCCACACTCTCAAGTTCCTGACCGGAAAGCTGGCGAAATTCTTCCAGTCTGCTGTTATAAATATCTATACTGCCTTGAAAGGCCTGCCGGGAAAGGTCTCTCAGCTTGCTCAATATCTCACCGGGAGTCTGCTCCAGGAAAAAAACATTAAAGTAGCCTGCCGTCACCTGGGGAGTGGTGACATTATAAACCCGGCGGAGATCCTTGGTCTTGAGGTTGGTGGGGGGCATGCTGTAGACACCCTGAAAGCTGTCGCTCAGCTCACAGTTGAGCTCCATAATTGTCTCCAGCTGAGCAAAGAGCAGGGCTGAATTTAAACCCTGGAAGGGAACCATCCCGTGAGTCTCCTTGCCAAAACAGTAGAAAAGGGGCAGCAGCTTGCCGGCCGTTCCGGTGCTGATTTCAAATTTTCCCTCCTCCTTTTTCTTGAGGGGTTCACAGTTAACCAGGCCGGTATAGTTAAGATTCTTCTCCTGCTCCAGTTGGTTCAGGAAGGGAACGGCAGCCAGCATGCCCTCGGAGCTGTTTTCTTCACCAGGAACCGAGAGCAAAAGAATATTACCCTCCAGCGAAGAAGGATCCCGGGAAAGCTCCTCCAGCAGAGCTATCTGCAGGGCCAGTCCGGCTTTCATGTCCATGACGCCCCGGCCGAAGATCCATTCCTGACTTTCCAGATCCTGACGGGCTTCTGTGGGAAGATCCATCCCGGCCAGCTTCTCAGTGAGCTCCCGGGGTTTAAAGGCCGTCTTGCTCAGGGCGCCATAGTCCTCAACATCCACCACATCAAAGTGATTTAAGAGGACTACAGTATTATTCCCCCGGCCTTCAAGAAGTGCACTGACAAAGGTGCGTTCCAGGGGATCGTTTTCAATTTTATGCAGCTTTAAATTTTCAGGTTTATCCTGCTTAAAATATTTCAAGTCTTCAAGCAGAGAATATACTTTGTCGGCCATGTCCTTTTCTTCTGCTGTGCCTGAGATGCCGCGGGCTTCAACAAGCTCATACAATAGTTCAACTAATTTTTCAGAGTCATTTAACAAGTAATTCTACCTCCCGGAGAGTTATTTCAGAGTTTTCAAGTTAAGATTTATGTCAGGATGACGAGACCTTCAGGCAGAGATTTAGATATCTCCCGGTTTATTGAGCTTCTCGAAAACCCCTGTAAATATCAAATATTGTCTTAGGATGTCTCTTAGCAAGTATTTTAAGAAACCTCTAAGAAAGTATCTTAGAAAGTCTCTTAAGAAATCTCTTTCTCTTAAGAAACCTCCAGATTTGCTTATCTCCAGATTCCTAAAATGTCCTATAATACCATTAATTTAGAGTTTTAAACAAGATAATTGCTTTACATTCCTGGATTTCTACATTTATGGATATCTACATTATTTGAATCTCTACATTATATGAATTTCCAAACTTCCGAATATCTATATTTCTCGCCTTCTATGTTGTTGAATATCTACATTCCTGGCTTTCCACGCTTCCGGATCTCCACATTCACCAGATATCTATATTTCTCGACTTCCATGTTCCCGGATCTCCTCATTCCTAAATTTCTACATTCCTTGATCTCTAAATTCCTTTTTAAAAATGAAATTTTCAGACACATTACACCTGCTTTTTCTCCACATAAAGCAAAATAATTGAACAGATCGAAAAAAAATTTTCGTAAAAACAGGCAAAATTTAGATTAACAGAGAATTAATTTCGCAAAAGCAGCTAAATATCTGGTTTACGTGCCAGAACCTCTGTGTGCTATGTCTATCTTCTGTGAAGTTTCTGATAATTACTATCCCTATTACTATCCCTGAAGAAGGGATTAAATTTTAAAAATCCAGTTCAAATCGACTTCAAACAGCGAACAGGGCAATCCTGGCAACTTCAACATGATAACAGCAGGATAAAGTTTGTTATGGGGCCTACCTGGTCCGGGGATCCCAGTAATCGCGGAGTCCATCTCCCATCAGGTTTATTCCCAGAACGGTAATGAGAAGGGCTATCCCGGGATAAATCATGAGCCAGGGAGCGCTGTAGACATAATCTCTTGCCCGGCTGAGCATTGTGCCCCAGCTGGGCGCAGGGGGCTGGGTGCCAATTCCCAGAAAGCTGAGGCTGGCTTCCAGCAGGATTGCAGTGGCCACTCCAAAAGTGGCAATAACCAGCAGGGGACCAAAGATATTGGGGAGAATATGACGGATAGCAATTTTCACCCGGGAAAGGCCCAGAGATCTTGACGCTTCGACAAACTCCTTCTCTTTAAAAGAAAGGGTCTGGGCCCGGGCCACCCGGCAGGTGTAAGTCCAGAGAGTTAGACCCAGGGCGATGAATATTGAGAATAAACTTGGCCCTAAAATCGCAAGAATGGTAAGAGCCAGGATTAAAGGGGGTATGGAGAGCATGATATTGGTGAAATTCATGATCAGATCATCAACCTTCCCACCCACAAACCCGGCTATCAAACCCAGGGAGGTGCCAATAATGGTGTTCAGTCCCTGGGTAACAAAGCCAATTAACAGGGAAATTCTGGCCCCATAAATTATCCGGCTTAACTGACAGCGTCCCTGTCTGTCCGTTCCCAGCAAAAATTCTCCTCCTGGCGGTTCCAGAGCATATAACAGGTTGGCATCATCAACCGGATGATGGGGAGCAATAAAGGGAGCAAATATTGCTATTAATATAACGGCGGCGGTGATAATGGATCCAATTAAAAGCTGTTTATTTTTAATAAAAACTTTCAAAATACTTCACCCTCCATTTAACTACAATACTTAATTAACAATTAATGCTCTATATATAGTTCAATATAATGCTGTTTGGTGATAACCCTTTACGAAGATAACTTTTTAGATGATAACGATGTTAGATGATAACGCTTTAGATAATAAAACTTTAGATAATAAATGCTGTGATTGTACTGCATAAAGTCGATATCACTAAAATTTCAAAATTATAATCCCCGTCATAATCCCTGTCATATCAGGCATCCCGTCAATCAAATTGCCAGTAAAATGACTTTTTGCAGCAGAACCATGCTGTTAGATGTAATACAATTTAATGCTTCATTTATAATGCTCAATTAAACTACATCCTTTAACTGTCATAATTGTTAACTGCCATACTTGATTCTAGGGTCTATAAAAACATAAAGGATGTCGACAATAAAATTAATTAAAACAAAGCCGAGGGCAAAAACGAAGATGCATCCCTGGACAGCGGGGATATCCTGGCGCAGGACCGAGTCGACTACCGGAGAGCCCATACCCGGCCAGGAAAAAACCTTTTCTACAATGACTGTGTTGGCCATCAGCATGGCCAGCTGCAGCCCGGCAATGGTTATGATCGAGACCACGGCATTGCGCAGAATGTGCCTGGTCTGCACTAACCTTTCAGCCAGCCCCTTGGATCTGGCCGTTCTGACATAATCTTCATCCATGACATCAAGAAGTGAAGCTCTGGTAGTACGGGCCAGAAGAGCCACCAGGGGCAGAGCCAGGGTCACTGCCGGCAGTATCATATATCGAATACTGCC
>PWGS01000081.1 GCA_003554505.1 Desulfonatronospira sp.
AGCTGGACGGTCGGCTGCCGCTTTTTTACTGGCCGATCCTGTATATAAACTTAGCTGATGACCGGGCCAACCTGGAATTTGAATACGGTTACAGCAGCAGGCGGGGCTGGTTCGGTAAGCTGACCTACAACCACCGCTGGCTCTGGGGGCTGGCGGGACAGCTCTATCTGGATTATTACCAGCGTACCGGGCGGGCCTATGGTTTCCGCCAGCAATATATTGACTCTCCCTCCCATGAGGGTGAGGTCTATTACTACTGGCAGAATAACCGGGAGGAGGTTCCGGGACTATTTAACTGGGAGGCAGCCCTCTATCACGAGCTGGACTGGCTGGACTGGGCCGGGAGAGCCGATGTGCACTATCAGGATTACGATGACCGCCACGAAATGGAAGCAGAGGGCACGCTCAGAAATGAAGCCGAGGACTATCTGGCAGATTTCTGGGGGGAGTATGACCGGGAGGTTTTTTATGAAAATCCCGACAGAAGCCGGCAGCGGGCTGAGGCCGGGGCCAGCTATGACCGGAGCTTCAGCTTTGATTTCTGGCAGTTTCAGGATCTGGATATATTTTTAAGTTATGAGCTGGAGATGACAGATTATCTCGAGCATCAGGAGAGAGATTTTCAGGACAGCCGGCTGGAGCTGGGACTTGATAAGAGATTTGCCAATAATTTTAACCTGGGTCTAGGTTATCACCGGAGGACCGAGAGAGAACCGGAAGAGGAGACTTTCTTTGTAGACAGGAGCCAGGCTGAAGCAGACTACAGCTGGGGTGAAGGCTGGAGCAGCCGGGCAGCCTATGAATACAGCCGCTATCAGGAGCCGGAAAGGGAGCTGGTGGACCGCTGGGCGGGCCTTTATAATTTAAGGCGCCGTCGGGGAGACTTTATCTACGAGCTGGTGCTGGAAAGAGATGCACCCCGCTTTCCCGACCCCGATGAGGAGGAAGAGGATGAGGGAGTGAGCTTCTACCGCTGGCCGGAGGGTAACATCTACTACCAGCCGCCAGGTAACCTGGACTATCAGCTGCAGCTGGGTCGCTATTACGAAGATGAATCGGGAGCAGGGGGCTTAAGAGCTGCCGGGCTGGTGAACTTCAGCGAGCGCTGGCAGCTGCTGGACCGACTGGAGATTCGGAGTGAGCAGAGCCTGAGGGGCAATGTCTACCGGACCGATGCCGAGCAGGCAGAGCAGCAGGTGCCCCATCAGATAACCCTGGAAAGCAGCCTGGAGACAGTAAGTCCGCTGACCGAGAACTGGACCTGGAGCAATGCCTATCTTTTCGATGATTACCGGGGAGAAAGCCCTTTTACCTTTGATGAACTGGATCCCAGAAATGAACTGACCTCCGAGCTGGATTATTCCCGGGACTGGATGAATTTCACCCTGGACAGCGGCTATGACTTTCGAGAAGAGGAGTATCTGCCGCTGGCGGGTGCTGTCACCTTTCTGCCGCTGCCGGGACTGGAGCTGGGTCTGCAGACAGAATATGATTTGAATGAAGAGCTTTTCAGCCGGGACCTGGATTTCAGCACCCGCTACCGGGGCGATGATCTGGATCTGCGGATTACCACCAGCTACGATCTCAATGAAAACGAATTCTCCGAGGTTCTTAACCTAAACAGCGTTTACCAGGGTGATTATTTGACAACCGACACTTCGATTAATTATAATTTAAATGAATGGAAATTGGAGCTGCTGGAAAATGACCTGGAACTGGAGATTCCGGGAGATGAGGGACTTTACTTAAGGAACCTGATAGAGTATGATTTTGCAGCAGAGGAAGACAGACTGCAGAAAGCCACTCTGGAGCTGCACAAGAGGCTGCACTGCCGGGAGCTGCGCTTCAGCTATGACCACGCCGACCGGGCATTTGTGATTTCCTATCATCTGGACCTCTTTGCCGGCCGCGGTATCGGCGTGGGCCGGGGCGAAGAGGGCATGATATTTGATTTCGGAGGAGAGGAATTTGAGGAAGATTAGCAAAGGTTTTGATAAAAGCCATTTGCATAATTCTGAGCCTATGAATTCAAGGCAATCTTACGAATAAAAAGCAGGCTTCACCCCAAAAATCTGGAAACTAATAGTAGGATAAAAACTAAATAGAAAGGAGTGAAGCCTACTATTAGTAAACTTAAACATCAGACCCTGTTTCCCCTGCAAGAAGTTTTAGATTTAGAACCAGAAACCAGACTGGAGAAAATTTTAGCTGAAATTAACATTCAACCAGCGGTTAGAGTGCTGAGAAACACAGGACGGGGAGCCAATGGCTATAAGAAATCCAATATTGTCAAAGCCCTAATAGCCCGTCAGATAGAGCAAATACCAACTATGACAGCACTCTATGAAAGATCAGATGAAGACATCAACTTTGCCGATACCTGCGGTTATAAAATTACTGAACCTATACCCAGCCTTGATACTCTCTGCCGCTGTTTTAGAAATCTGGCTGAAACTGAGGCTTTAGCAAGGATCACCCAGGATTTAACCGCTAAAACAAAAGAACTTGATATGGTTGACAGCGAAAAGGTTGCTCTTGATTCCAGTAAGCTTGAAAGTTATGACAGCCCCAGGCCCGCTTCTCAAATCGACAAAGATGATCCCGACAGAGCTGATTGGGGTGCCAAGCAGGACAGACAAAATAATGTTTATCAACTGCTGTCATGGCATGAGATGGTGTGCGGACCCATGTTCTACTTGTCTCTTGCTTCTCAACCTCCTTTAAAATACAATAAATTCAATATAATAACCCTGAAAAGGAGGAACACAAAATGAAAATCAAAAAAATAGCTATTGACCCGGGACATGGAGGCCGTGACCCCGGAGTAGTCAGTGGGAATCACAGAGAAAAAGACATTAATCTCAAGTTAGCTGCCGAACTCTTCACTCAGCTTCTTAACACAAATTATGACCCCCTGCTATTGAGGGAGGGTGATCTCAACCTGAATTTATCCTGCCGGGTTCAAAAGGCAGCTGACTGGGAAGCCGATCTTTTTATCTCCCTGCACCACAATGGCCATAACAATAAAAGCGCCCGGGGAACAGAAACCTATCACTTCCCCAGCAGCAAAATCGGCCAGCAGGCTGCAAAATTAATCCAGCAAGAACTTACAGCTCTGCTATCATCCCCCGATCGCGGAATTAAGAGCAACGATAGATTCTACGTTCTTCGTCACACCCCAATGCCTGCAGTTCTTCTGGAACCCCTATTTGTCACAAATAAACTTGATCAAAATATTTTGCTCCGGGAAAACTACTACTCCAGAGTTTCCCTTAGTTTAATAAAGGCCCTAAATCAACTTAATGTAATATTATAAAGAAATACGGTAAGATGTCAAGAGACAAAGAAAAAGGAGAAAAAACAACTTAATGATAGCCCTATAATATACTGGGTTTTTTACTTCCGAAACATTTATATCTCCTTTGCCTTATTCTTTAGACTTTCTTTGTTATCACTGGAAATCTGATAAGTGATATGTAAATGAAATGATTTAATACTTTCCCTGGCTGGATTTAATCGTTAAAGCTCACTTTTAGCTCATTATTTCAATAAATCAACCTGTTATTATTATACCTATTCTAGATAAAACAAATATTTCCTGTAAATCTTTAGTATTATTTCAGCAAAAATAAGAGACCGGCCACCCCTGAAACAAAGCAATAATTCAGGGGTTAACCAGCCCCCTGTTAATTCTCTTAAGATTCTCCGGCAAAACCCCCGCCAGAACCACCACCCCTCAAATCTTAACCCCCCGGGGCTTTTCGATAATATCAGCCAGTAGATTGTAATAGAGCTCATCAATACAGCCCTCAATCTGGCACTTGAGGCAGTAATAATGCGGCCCCCTCAGACCCCCTGTCTTGAGCAGAAGAGCATAGTTACTGCACTCGGGACAGATCACCTTCATCTCCCAGTAATAGTCCCTTTCGGGCAGCAGAGCAACTATTTCCTTAACCCTCTCCACG
>PWGS01000253.1 GCA_003554505.1 Desulfonatronospira sp.
GAGGTTCGGCAAACTGGGCGTAAACTGTTTGAGCGACGTAGGAAGCGTTAATCAAAACCGTAAAACACCGAACCTGATTCAAAGCATGTTATAGGAAATATCCTGGTTATCAAACCCGTGTGTAGGTTTTGATTTACGCATCCTTGGAGCGAGTTTTTACGTCCTGTTTGCCGAATTTCCGGACCACTGGAGCTCATATAATTAAAGTGAACAGTTACCCAAAATGGTTGTTTGAAATTTGTGCTAAGCGCCTATTCCTCCGGCTTTTTTTCCGGTTCCCTCAGGCGGATGCCCAGTTCTCTCAACTGGCGGTTGGATACTGCGGCCGGAGCCTCGGTCATGAGGCAGGAAGCCTTCTGGGTCTTGGGAAAGGCGATTACGTCCCGGATGGAAGAGCACCCGGCCATGAGCATCACCAGGCGGTCCAGGCCGAAAGCGATCCCCCCGTGCGGCGGTGCCCCGTAATCCAGGGCCTGCAAAAGAAATCCGAACTTGTTCCGGGACTCCTCCAGGCCCATGCCCAAAGCCTTAAACATTCTCTCCTGGGCTTCCCGGGTATGCAGGCGGATGGATCCTCCCCCCACCTCCTGGCCGTTTATGACCATGTCGTAAGCCCTGGCCAGGGCCTGCCCCGGTTCATTTTCCAGAAGTTCCATATGCCCGTCCTTGGGCGAGGTGAAGGGGGGGTGCCTGGCCATCCACCTCTTTTCCTCCCCGTCCCATTCCAGGAGGGGAAAATCCATGATCCAGACGGGTGCAAATGTATCTCTGGGAATAAGTCCGAATCTCTCACCCAGCTTCAGGCGCAGATAGCCCAGGGAGTTGTTCACCACCTCCGGGGCTGCAGCCTGAAAGAAAACAATATCCCCGGCCTCCAGTCCCAGGGCCTCAGTCAGCCCGCTGCACTCCTTCTGGCTCAGAAACTTAGCAATGGGGGACTGCCATTCGTCCTCCTTTATCTTGATCCAGGCCAGCCCCTTGGCACCGTAAATACCCACAAAATCGGTATACTCGTCGATCTCCCTGCGGCTTAGCTCCGCTCCTCCGGGCACGCGCAGGGCCTTGACCAGTTCAGCCCTGGCGAACAGGTTGAAACCGGAGCCGCGCACCACATCAGTAACATCCTTTAGGGTCAGATCGAAGCGCACGTCCGGGCGATCCAGACCATAGTCCGCTATGGCCCGGGAATAATCAAGCCTTTGAAAGGGGGTTTCAAGCTCCACGTCCAGGACTTCCTTAAAAAGCCGGGCAACCATGCTTTCCGATTCAGACATGACCCCTTCTTCCTCCACAAAGGACATCTCCATGTCCCCCTGAGTGAACTCCGGCTGGCGATCCGCCCGCAGATCCTCATCCCGGAAACACTTTACCACCTGGTAGTAGCGGTCCATGCCCGCGCACATGAGCAGCTGCTTAAACAGCTGCGGAGACTGGGGCAGGGCATAGAAATGGCCCTGGCTCAAGCGGCTGGGAACCAGGAAGTCTCTGGCCCCCTCAGGAGTACTCCTGGTCAGCACCGGGGTTTCCACTTCGGTAAAACCGGAAGAATGCAGAAAATTTCTAATCTCATGCACCACCTGGCTGCGAAGTCGCAGGTTTCTGGCCACCGCCGGGCGCCTCAGATCGAGATAGCGATGCTTGAGCCGCAGGTTCTCTGCCGCCTCCGCCCTGTCTTCTATGAGAAAGGGAGGGGTCCTGGAGCGGTTCAACAGTCTGAACTCCCTGACCGCGACCTCTATATCGCCGGTGTGCAGGTTGGGATTGATCATATCCTCCGGTCTTCTGCGCACCCCTCCCTTGACAGCCAGGACATACTCGCTGCGCAGGGCGTGAGCGTCTTCCAGGGCCTGTGCGCTTACATCCGGGGTAAAAACCACCTGGGTCAGACCGTCCCTGTCCCTTAAGTCGATAAAAATAAGTCCGCCGTGATCCCGGCGGTACTGGACCCAGCCCATGAGGCACACTTCCCTGTCATCATGCTCCAGGGTAAGATCGTTGCATCCATGAGATCTCACCCACCATCCCAGGGGCTGGGTCTCGAGTTTGCTTCTGGCTTCATCCATTGTGTCTTGTTCCTGTATGGAGTTGAGGTTTATACTAAAACTTACCTGGGCTGGAATACAAGGCCCAGGGCCTGTTCTGCATCGTCCTGACTCACTGCCCGCTGCACGCCGGTGGACATATCCTTGACCTGAACCTGGTTTTTATACATTTCATCCAGGCCCAGCAATAGACATGTCTTGACGTTTTTCTTATTAGCCTGGCGCAGATGGCTCTTTACGCTTCTTACCTGGAAGCTCATCTCGCCGCGGTACCCCTTGCTGCGCAGCCTGCTTACCATAAGCATGGCCTTATCCATGGCCTCTTCGTGCAGCACCGCCATATAAAAATCCATGGGTCTGTCCTGGATACCCTGCAGAAGAAGCGCCAGGCGCTCCATGCCGCAGGCAAACCCGATGCCCGGCACCCCAGGACCTCCCAGGTCCTTTACCAGGCCATCATACCTGCCCCCTCCGGCCACGGCTGACTGGGAGCCGATATCGTTGGAGATGACCTCAAAAGTAGTTCTTTGATAATAATCCAGGCCCCGCACCAGGAAAGGGTTAAGCTCATAAAATATACCAAAGCTCTCCAGAATGGCCAGCACCCGGTCAAAATGTTCTTTGCACTCCGGGCACAGGTTATCCACGATCCTGGGAGCACCTGCAGCCACTGCCCGGCACCCCGGAGCCTTGCAGTCCAGGACCCTCAGGGGATTGGAACCTGCCCGACGCTGACAGTCTTCGCAGAAAACATCCCTGTCCATGTCCCCGAGAAAGGTTTTAAGTCTTGCGTCAAAACCCGGGCGGCAGGCGGGACATCCCAGGGAGTTGATCTCCAGGGTAAGTTTTTTAAGACCCAGTGACTGAAGATATCCCCAGAGCATGGACAGAATCTCGGCATCGGCATACGGGGAATCCTCCCCCAGCATTTCAGCGTTTACCTGGTGAAACTGACGGGTCCTTCCTTTTTGGGGTCGTTCGTACCTGAACATGGGTCCCAGGGTGAAAAACCTGCTGACATTTCCGGAACTGGCTGCAGGACTGTCGATGTAGGCCCGGATAACCCCGGCGGTGGCTTCCGGACGCATGGTCAGGCTTCTGTTTCTTCGATCCGGAAAAGTATACATTTCCTTCTGGACTACATCCGTCTCCTGACCGATGGAACGGGCGAACAGTTCGGTGTGCTCCAGTATCGGGGTACGCAATTCCAGGTATGCGTACCTGGCAAATATCTCCCTGGCCTTATCTTCCATGAAGGTGTAAGAGGTGCTTTCGGGAGGAAAAAGATCAAAAAAGCCTTTGATTTTGTTCACTCTGCTCATGCTTGTTCTTTTTTTCTCCGACTGGACAGCCGGGACTGGGGATAGTAAAAAAGTTGAATTAAATTTATTTGGCTAATAAGCTGAATAAGAGCCAGGGCTTGTTATCAGCTTGAATATTTTACGGGCACGTAAACTTTTTAATGTTAGAGCAAGTATTGTTAAATGTCAAAACTTCATGGGAGCACAGATGATCCAGGCTCTATCCATCGTGGGATATAAAAAGAGCGGCAAAACCGGCCTTATGCTCAAGCTGGCCAAGGAACTTCAGAAAAGGGACATGAAGGTGGCTGCAGCCAAGTTTTCCGAACACGGCTTTGACCAGGACAACACGGACACGGCCCAGATGTCTTCCGTGGTCAGGGAGGTTATCGGCTTAAGCGGGGATCAGTCATTTTTCCACTGGCAGGAAAAAAAATACCTGCCGGACCTCATACCCCTTCTGCAGGCAAAAATGCTCCTGGTGGAGGGAGGAAAACATCTGGGATGGCTGCCGCGGGTGCTGGTTTTAAAAAAGCCGGCTGATGCGGAAGCCCTGGACAGGGGACTGGCCGTAGCCACGTGGGGAA
>PWGS01000040.1 GCA_003554505.1 Desulfonatronospira sp.
AAGGGGCGTTTCGAGCTGGCTCACCAGGGCACCCTTTTTCTGGACGAAATTGGAGAGTTAAGCGCCGAGGCCCAGGCCAAGCTGTTGCGGGCCATCCAGGCCGGGGAAATCCAGCGCCTGGGAGGAGAAAAAACCACCAGGGTCAATGTGCGCATCATCTGCGCCACGCACCAGCCCCTGGAAAATCGCATAGAAGAGGGCAGGTTCCGCGAAGACCTGTATTACCGCATCAATGTCTTTCCCATTTTCATCCCGCCCCTGAGGGAACGCAGGGAAGACATCCCCCCCCTGGCCGAGCACTTCCTGCAGACCTTCTGCAAAGAATATGAAAAAAAAATCAGGCGCATTTCTACCCCGGCCATCGACCTGCTCAGCCAGTATCACTGGCCGGGCAACGTGCGCGAACTGCGTAACTGTATGGAAAGGGCGGTGCTTATGTGCTCCGAGGAGGTCATCCGCACCTATCACCTGCCCCCCACCCTGCAGACCGCAGAAAGCACCGCCACTGACACCGAGCTGCCATTTGTGGAGACCGTGGCCAAGTTCGAACAGGAACTGATAATCGATGCCCTGAAAAAAGCCCGGGGCAATATGCTCCAGGCTGCCCGGGATCTAAAGGTCAGTTACCGCATCATCAACTACAAGGTCAAAAAATACCGCATCAATCCCAAAAGATATACATGATTCCGGCATGTCGGACGTGTCGGACGTGTCAGACCTGTCGGACTTGTCGGACCCGTCGGACTATAGATTCTCGCCAATAAGCTCCCCGAACTCCCTGCAGCCCACGGTCACTGCGTCCGGGATCTGTCGGGCCAGGTCCTGGGTGACCTTCTTGCCGGAGACCACCTTTTCTATGGAGGCGTGGATAAGATCCGAGGCCTTTTCCCAGCCGGCATGCTCCAGGAGCATGGCCCCGCTCAGGATCAGGCTGCCGGGGTTGACCACGTCCTTGCCGGCATAGGAGGGGACAGTGCCGTGGGTGGCCTCGAAAAAGGCCAGTCTGTCGCTCATGTTCACCCCGGGGGCAAGTCCCAGCCCTCCCACCTGGGCGGCCAGGGCATCCGAGAGATAATCGCCGTTTAAGTTGGTGGTGGCTATGACGCTGTATAGCTCGGGCTTTAAGAGTATCTGCTGAAACATGGCATCTGCTATGCGGTCCTTTATTATCAGCCCGGATTTTCCCTGACCTGCCTCATCCTCGGTGATGGTTCTGTCGCTGTACTCCTCCCGGGCCAGTTCATAACCCCAGGCCCTGAAGGCGCCTTCGGTGTACTTCATGATGTTGCCTTTGTGCACCAGGGTCACACTGGACCTTTTCTTGTACAGGGCATAATCTATGGCTTTGCGCACCAGGCGCTTGCTGCCATTCTCAGAGATGGGCTTGATACCTATGCCCGAGTTGGGCGCAATCCGGGCCTGCATTTCATCGCGCAGGAAAGAGGCCACTTTTTCCGCTTCAGGGCTACCTGCGGCCCACTCAATGCCTGCGTAGACGTCTTCGGTATTCTCCCTGAAGACCACCATATCCACCAGTTCCGGTCTTTTGAGAGGAGACATTATACCCTGGAAGTACCTCACCGGCCTTATACAGGCATATAGATCCAGGACCTGGCGCAGGGTGACGTTTAAGCTGCGAAAGCCTCCGCCCACAGGGGTGGCCAGGGGCCCCTTTATGGCCAGCTCGGCTTCCCTTAGAGTATCCAGGGTCTTGGCGGGAAGATATTCCCCTGTCTCCTTATAAGCCTTTTCCCCGGCCAGAAGTTCCCCCCATTCCAGGCTGTGCTCTCCGCCGTAGGCCTTTTCCAGGGCCTTGTCCAGAACCGGCCTTGCTGCCTGCCACACTTCCGGTCCTATACCGTCTCCCTCGATAAAATATGCAGTCTTGCGCACTTATAAACTCCGTTTGGTATCTGGGTTATTGATGTCTGCTTTCTATCATCTATTCTCTGTCGTCCGGATGGCCCTTTGCAAAAGCACCATGTCCGCCAGCACCAGCATGACCATGGACTTAAGCACCGGAACGATGCGTGGAATGGCGCTTATGTCGTGGCGTCCTCCGATATTTATCTCGGTCTCCCTGCCCTGGCTGGTCATGGTTTTCTGGGTCCTGGCTATGGAAGGAATAGGCTTTACCCCTGCACGCACCACCAGGGCCTGGCCCGATGATATTCCGGCGAGCACTCCGCCGGCATTGTTGGACAAAAATCCCTCAGGACCAATCTCATCATTATTTTCACTCCCTCTGAGCCTGGAGGCGGCAAATCCGGCCCCAATCTCCACCCCCTTGACAGCACCCACCCCCATGAGGGCATAGGCCAGCCTGGCATCCAGCTTGTCAAAAACAGGTTCTCCAAGTCCTGCAGGCACATTTTCCGCCCGGATCTCCACAATCCCGCCCAGGCTGTCTCCCTGGGACTTGCCCTCCTGGACCAGTTCCTCCCAGCTGGAGACCACCTCCGGGTCCGGAGAAAAAAAGGGCCGGTCACGGGCGCCGGCAAGATCCTGCACCCTGGCCGGGATCCCCCCAAGCTCAGTGGTGTATGCCATAACTCTGATGCCCAGGGTCCTTAGAAACTCCTGGGCCACGGCCCCGGCTGCCACCCGGGATACGGTCTCTCTTCCCGAGGATCTGCCCCCGCCGCGGTAATCCCTGATGCCATACTTGGCCTCATAGGTGATATCCCCGTGTCCGGGACGATAAACATCCTTGATACTGGAATAATCGCCAGAGCGCTGGTCCTGACTGGCGATATGAAAACCGATGGCGGTTCCGGTGGTGCGGCCCTCAAACACCCCGGAAAGAAGCTCCACGCGGTCTTCTTCCTTCCTCCTGGTGGAGGCTGCTCCCTGCCCGGGCTTTCTTTTATCCAGTTCCTGCTGGATGATATCTTCGCTTAAAATAATGCCCGGGGGGCAACCCTGGACAATCCCGCCCAGGCCGGGGCCGTGCGACTCTCCGTAAGTCGTAACCCGAAACAGGCTGCCGAAAGAATCTTTACTCATGATCCGCGGGGTTAATCGAATTTCATTAGATTCAGGCCTACGTCCTGGTCAAACTGCCTTTCAATACTCCCCTGGGCCTGGTCGATGACCACCTCGCTGGTGCCGCTGATGAGGGCCCTGTTCAGGTGGCCGCCAAAAGCCCGGCATTCCTTGTCCGACACTGTGGCGTGCACGTGCAGGTAGACCTCGCCCTCCTTGGTGGTGACATTGCCGGCCAGGGCGGTAATCTCGAAATCGCCTGTCAGTTCTGTGGATTTGTAGGTCTTGCTTGCGGTTTCAAAAAGTCCCAGTTTGATCTCCCCGGCTGCGCCGATACCGCTTATGGAACCCAGGGTTATACCCTGCTCCCTGCAAAAGGATGCCAGAACTTCCAGCAATTCTTCTCCACGGTCAATACGGATAAACCATTTATTTCCCGCCTGCCTGTACTGCATTCTACCTCCTGATTTTCATTTGAACAGTCGCCTGTTGTTGATCAACTTTTCAACCTCTTCCGCTTAGTGCATTAAAAGCGGCACAATCCTCTCAACAGCCTGAAGGTCTGTGTCTTTACCTGTTTTTTCCAGGCAGTAAGCAACCTCCCTTACCCTTATGAGGCCCAGGGCGGAACCGCCCCCCATTACTGAAACCTTTCTTCTTCCATGGACCTGCGCTCTGAATAGACCCACTTTACAGTCTTTTGGCATCGGGCTCAAGACTCGGGAGCCGCCCCTGAAACAATCACGTATTCAAGATGAATGGACCCTGCGGGCTCGATCTGCTCCCAACCGGAGAGTCTTTCTTTCCGGATGTTGAAACCTAATTGGTTTCCATCCGGAAATTCTTTATTTCCGGATGCTGAAACTGATGGTTTTCTTTCCGGAAACGAGGAGTTTTTTCTTTTGGCAAGGAAATCAA
>PWGS01000046.1 GCA_003554505.1 Desulfonatronospira sp.
ATGTCGTATTCTTCATCGGCATACTTCTCGCGGTAGAGTTCCAGGAGTCTCCGGGTTACTCCGGGACGATGGAATACCTTGGTATCCATGTACTCCATCTGGATTTCCACCCGGTGCCCGGACTCTTCGAATCTGTGCCTGATGCCTTCGCGGATGTCGTCGGACCAGGCATAGCCGTCGTGGTAGGAGTTGAGATAAAAAACTGAAAAGTCCCCGGCGGCCTCTTTTTGCGAAAAGCCCGGGGAGGGAGTGATAAGTATTGCTAAAAGGGCAAGCAGTATACGGGTCAGCACTGGTAAAGATTGTTTGGGCATAAGGTTTTGTAACTTTTCACCAATCTCAGAGCAAAGGACATTTAGCCATGAAGGGCATGAAGATCATGAAGTCAAGAAAAACCCCCTTTCTTCTGGTATTAAACTTCATACCCTTCATGTTCTTCATGGTTGATAACTCTTTAAGATAATGGATAATTGTCGTTACGTTAGAGTTGGATTTCTCGTAATTATTCACCACCTGCTAAATCTGGGCAATTAACGCCCCGGTGCGCTTGGACTGTCCAGCTGTATCAGATGGTGAACAAAGGATAGACCGAGTAGCCACTCCTTGTAAAGCCTGACACTGGATTATATTGTAAATTGACAGGTCAAAGTCAATATAAAATACTTGACAACAGCCTGCAAATAATACATATATACCCGCGTTTGGAGTCGGCTGCAGAGGGCAGCCGGCCTGAGGCAACCCTAACAGGAGCTTTTGCATCCATGGAAGCAGACAGTATCAGGCGCTTTCGAGGCGCTGATCATCAAAACCCGGAACCCCAAGCACCGTCTACAGGTGAAGAGGCGGCAGGAAGAGTGCACTCCGGATAAATATCCCGCCACGCATGTTCTCCTCCCTGGCCGCCGCTTCACTGCATGGCGGCAATCTTCTAAGGAGGTGAACCAGATGTCTACACCCTACATTAACCATTCCCTGCAGAAATATCTAGAAAAAAACGAAACAGGCCTGCTGCGGAGATTCTGCAAAAGCCTGCACCCCCTGGACCTGGCCTGTGCCCTGGAACCCGTTTCCCCCAAAGAAGCGGCGCGCGTGCTATGCATGCTTGAACCCGGGCATGCCTCCCGGGTGCTGGCCCACATGAACTCCCAGGACCAGGCCGGCACCGTCGGGCATATGCCTGAAAATTTCCTGAATCATATTGCAGGCGCTGCTTCCCGGAATTCAAGAGGTGTTTACTGCGGCCAGGTTTCTGAAGAAAGAGGCAAGAGACTCTGGAAGACTTTGACCCGGGCCTGGGACCATGATCAGTCAGGCGCCCGCATATACGGGGAAAACGCTGCCTGATAAATCAGAGGCAAAGAAGCAGGAGCCCCGGGATTTTTTTGTTACAGAGCACTGTCTGTATCTGACGCCCGGGCTTTATGAGCGGCTGGACCGGCTGGTCAGGGAATATGCGGGCAAGCCCCTGGCAGTATTCGACCTGGATGAGAGACGCTCGGGAGTGCTTCAGCCCATGGACTGGGCGCATTGCAGTCCCGCTGGAAAGGGCAGAAACAGGTGCGGCAGCAAAAAGGCTCCGGCTGAAATCACCAAAATCGAAATCGCCAATAAGATCCCCCTGGACGAGATCCGGTCGGCCAGACGGCTGGAACTGGATCTTGTCCGGGATATCCCCCTGGAATTATTCTACGAGTGGCTTGTCTGGCATGAGATCCATCACAGCGTTCATAATGATCCCCTGGTTGCGGCCGGTATAGACATCCACGGTCACCCGGGGATCAAAAGCGCCGGGGACCGGATAAAACTTATGCAGGCCATGGAGCTGGAAGCGGACCGGGCGTCATTTCATCGCCTGTTCCCGGAACGTACCCTTAAGGCCGGGACACCAGCAGGCATTAAAAAGGTTCGAAGCATCGAGCCGTACCTTGTATTGCTGCACGAGATCCGGGCGCAGCGCGGCATCAAAAGGAAGTGATTATTTAGAATGAACCACCCCCACTCCTAAGAAGTATGCAAGTAAGGGCGTATGAGGGTTTATACAGGCAGACAGCAGTCAACAGGTAAGATCTTCAATGACAAGGGCCTGGAAGACAGTGCTTCCAGGCCCTTTTTCTGTGCTTTTCATTTATCCGCAGCCTCCAGCTATGCCTCCGGAACAGCTTTTGGTCTTGACTGGTCTTAAGCCGGAAACATCAGTGCCTTTATACGCTGCATCCAGGCCTTCTTCAATAAGCCCTTCCATTTCCAGCACCACCATTCCGGATTCTTCCAGGACAGTTCTGGGAGTATCCCCGACAGCACTTATCAGCACCGCCCGACAGTCATGCAGAAGCCCGGCAATTTTTTGCCAGCGTTGAAATCCGCCTCCAGCTTCCGGGGCCTGCCTGGACTCCAGAAACTTGTAGTCACCATTGGAGCGGGTCCAAATCTGAAAATTTTCTGCATGGCCCAGGTGCTGGTTTACCAGCATGCCTTCCCTGGTGGCCACTGCCACATAGGGGCGTTTTTCACTGTCGTGGAGGATTACCGGTCTGGAAGCAATGTCCTGCATAACAGGGGCAAGCTCCAGGGATCTATCCCGGTCCAAAAGGCCCACTGCATCGGCCCGGCATCTGCGGCAATGCGTCATTTGCGGAACATGCACGGAAGCTTTCTTTCGAAGAGAATCTATAACAGCTTTATCGGGCTCGGTCATTTTTTCCAGTCTGGCTCCAGGACTAGGATGCACCTGGATGCAGTTCAAAAGGCTTACGTCCATTTCCCCGGCTGTTTTAGCGATATCCAGGATATGCTGTTCGTTTATTCCCGGCAGCACAATGGAGTTCATCTTGACCAGGATGCCCTGTTCTCTGAGCTTTAAGATCGCTTCCTTCTGTCTGGACCAGAGCAGAGATGCCGCTTCCTTACCCTGATAAGCGATTTTGTTGTCCCTGACCCAGGCATATATATCCTTGCCTATTTCCGGGTCAATGGCATTGACGGTTACAGTGGCATGGGTAACGCCCAGTTTTTTAAGTTCTGTCACATGCTCAGGCAGATTCAGGCCATTGGAAGACAGGCACAGCAAGAGATCCGGAAACTCACTGCGCACTCTGGCGATGGTTTCCAGGGTCTGGGGGGCATTGGCCATGGGATCCCCGGGACCGGCGATTCCGGCTACTGTCAGGCTGCCTTCGAGCCTCTGGACCTCTTTTAAATATTCCACAGCCTGAACCGGGGTAAGCACTGCCGAGGTTACTCCGGGCCTGGATTCATTGACGCAGTCATACTTACGGTTGCAGAAGCTGCATTGAATATTGCATCTGGGGGCCACCGGCAGGGGGATTCTCCCACATCCCCCTTTTGCTTTTTTGTTGAAACACGGGTGTCTGGATAGGTCTAGCTCTCTCATTTTGGTCTCCGATGTTCAGGCGGTTTCAAAATGATCACCGCCCCTCTATGTTATATTCAGACCGGATCAGGGATTCTGCCTACATGTAGCCCCAGCCCAGATCGGCATCTTCCTGCCTTTTTTCCAGCAGGGTATTGACGATTCTCATGAGCAGGTCGTAGGCTCCTTCATAGCCTGCATGCCTTATACGTCCAGCCCCCATACGGTCATGTACTGGAAAGCCCACTCTGATAAGGGGTATGTCCCATTTGCCTGCAGCTATGCGATAAGCCTTGCTGTTGCCCAGGATAAAGTCCGGCTCTAACTTTTCAGCCTCTTCCACTATCTGGTAGAAATCCACCCCGGACAGTACAGCAGGCATCCGGGGCAGCAAACCTTCACAGGCCTGCTCGATGCTTTTCTGCATCAGGCCGCTTCTGCCTCCGGATGCAGCCAGCACCGGCTGCACACCTGTTTCCGCCAGAAAGGATACCAGTCCGGTTACCAGGTCTTCTTCGCCATAGATCAGGC
>PWGS01000051.1 GCA_003554505.1 Desulfonatronospira sp.
ACTGAATAATCATCCGGACCTGAAATCAGGGCTATAGCCGGATCATCATTTTCATGGTAAACACTGTGCTCGAAGAGTGCTGAGTCTTGCCGTATCTGTTCTTCTTGTCCCGTATCATCCTCCAGCAATACAATTACCCTGGCCTTCTGGCCAAAAGCTTCCCGAAAATCTGCAGGCAGTTTTCCGTCTTCATGTATGAATGTTTCCATTTCAATGGCTTTCATGTCTTACCCTCCAGGGTCTTGCTTCAGACCCTTGCTTTCAATGGCAATCTCGAAATCACGCTCGGTATGGCCGGACATCAGGTTGCTCCCTCGTAAAAATATCGGACGGATAGTGCCCTGAGCATGGTGAAAACATCCTGGAAAACTACCCCAAACTGAAGACAGACATCAGGCAGTTTGACCTCATTGCGGGACTCGGGCCGAGATTGTTCATGCGTGACCACGGCACAGCCGTTCACCTTGGCATAAGCGACCAGCCAGCCATCGGCGCCCGTAGCGAACTTTGCCTTGGCGCTGTCGAAAAACCGGGGATTACGCTGCACCCAGAGCATGACCTCGGTATAAGCGGTAACCACCTCCGTGTTGTTGCTGCTCAAAAAGAAGCCGGCCGGTACTGATTGGTGGACCCATTTCACCAGACTATCGTCATCGCGGCCTTGAAGCAGCTCAAGCCGGATGCGATCCAGACTGTGTGTCCGGCCGGCATGGTGTTGGGCCAACAAGCTGTCCCAGAAACCGGGGCACAGGTCGAACGCATAGTAGCTGTTCTTGGCGGTGATCAACACATTCGAATCAATGATGAAATTCATCGGGGCAACTCCATTCCCAGGCGACGGGCATACTCCTGGAATGCGCCGCCCTGCAATCCGGTCAGATCATAGGCCTGCTTGAAACCGATGCGCCCCTCTTTGGCCGCGCGAATCACCTGGACTGCGAACAGGCTGCCGACACGGGCATTCTGGTTGTTGTAGAAATCTCCACCACCTCCGCCGACCTGCTTTTGTCTTCGCTCCTGGCGGGTGTATGCTTCGTAGAAATCCAAAAAGTGTTGGCGATCCACAAGGCGCAGATCCATGGCCCGTCGCCCGATTACAATAGGGCTGACCTTGAACCGCCGCGCCAATATCTCGAAGGGCGCGGCCTCGCGCTGAACCTCGGGCCACCAGTCCCGCAACTCCGCCTCCGGTACTAGAAACTCCGCCGCAGCCTTGTTGCAGAACGCCTCTATTGCGCCGCCTTCGGGGAAAATACCGGGGAAACCGGACAGGCCGGAGCCTTCAGCGCCCAGCCAGAGATGGGCCAGTTCATGGGCCAGCGTGAACATTTGCGCGGACTTGGTGTCCGCGCCATTGACGAAAATTAACGGCGCATGGTCGTCACACAGCGCAAAGCCCCGGAACTCGGCGACATTCAACTTGCGATGGGTGTTATTGCCCACCACGCCGTTGATCACCGCCAGCACGCCTTGGGCCTCAATCATGCCGCGCAGGGCGCTGACAGCCTCTTTCCACGTGCGCACCCTGTTCGCCCAGCCGTCCTCAAGGTCCAGGAAAAGGCGCATCTCCCGGCCAATGGCTGCGGGGTCGTCGTCCAAGCGGGCGCTGCCGACAAAGATCAGAGGCTCCGCCTCGCACTCCATCCGGGTTTCCCGCAGCCAGCCCTGACGGCGCTGCATGGCATAGATCGTATCCAGCAGCTCCGGGCTGGCCGAACCGGCATACGGATGGCCCAGGGTGCGAAAGTCGGTAATCGGCAAGGCGATTCGCGGCGGCTCGGGCAGAAACAGGAAGCCGAAGGGGACATGGGTTGCCCTGGCAAAGTCTTCCAGTTGCTTGAACGTGGGCTGCACCTCCCCCCGTTCCCACTGCGGAAGCTTGGGGAACCTGCTCATCAGCACCTCAATGTCCAAATGCGCCCGTTCACGCGCCCATTGCACCACCTGGGGGCTGACGGGAACTCGGTTCATGCGGGCAGCCCCGGACATCAGACAACCTCCAACTGGCCGGTGACGGCGGAGGTGATAAGGGCATGGCGTTTTTCGGCCAGACGGTCCAGCAGGGCGCGTACCCACAGTTCCTTGCCGGTGCCCGACTCCCCGGCAATAAGCACCGTGGTCTCAGTGGGCGCAACCTTGGACAGCATGTTGAATACATCCTTCAAGGCCTTGCTTTTACCAATAATCTCTGACGTATCAATGCTCATGGCAACCCTCGCGCTTGAGATTTTTATTCTTTGCTGTCTAAACTATGACGGAAAGTCAACACCTAACCTGGTCAGAAATGAAAAGACTGTATTTTTTTCAACTGCCCGGCTAAGATGATGCGTCTGCAAAAAGTTTCTTTTGCAGACGCAGTTGACAGTTTACGGTTGACAGTTGACAGAAAAATCAAAGAGTTAGAAAAATATGTTCAGCGACCAAAATCAACTTTTCAACTTTTTACAGGTGCGTCCTAAGATAAGTCATTACGGTCAGGCAGTGTACGGAAAAAAATAAGTGCGGGGATGCCTGTCCCCGGTGGCTGTAAACAGCAAAGTTTAAAAAGTTTCGCTGTAGCGCGAATGCACCCGCAAAAATGATGGATATGATGCAAAGATGTGCGCAAAACACCATTTTTCCAGACAGCGATTGTGTACGGGCTGTTTTTCAGTCCAGGGAAAAACGCTTTACCATCCGGGGTCATTTGAACGGCACCCCTGTCTCTGCCCACACCAATAATTCTGGTTCCATGCTGGGTCTTTTAAGGCCCGACCGGGAGATCCTGCTGTCCCCGGCGGCAAATCCGGCCCGCAAACTGCCATATACCCTGGAAATGGTGCATACCGGCCGGTTCTAGGGGGGGGTGAACACTTATATTCCCAACCGCATGCTCAGGCTGGCCTGGCAAAACAGCCTGATTCCGGAATTCCAGGGGCTTGAAAATTTCCGATCCGAGGCCAGGATTGGTAACAGCAGGCTGGACGCGGTCCTTGACGGACCACGGGGACGCATGTGGGTTGAAGCCAAGAACGTGACCCTTATGGAGGAAGGCAAGGCCTATTTTCCGGATGCGGTCAGCAAAAGAGCCTCCAGGCACATGCACGAGCTCATGCTCATGGCTGACGCAGGCTACCTTATCGCCTGCTTTTACCTGGTACAGCGGCCCGACTGCCAGTGCTTCGGCCCGGCCGACTTCATTGACCCGGAATTTGCAGCCATGCTCAGGCAGGCAGTGCAAAAGGGCCTCATGGTTCTGGCCTACGACACCATAATCGATCCCGCGGGCATCACCCTTTACCGGCCCTTGCCTTTAAGATTTTGATGGCGTCGGTAAGGACTTTTTGCAGACGGCATCGTACTGCCTGGCAAATCTTTTATTTGACGAATCTATCCAGCAAGATATCTTCAACATTCCGTCTTGAATCTATAACGGATAAAACAAAAACATTTGTGTCCGATATTCTGTACATGATCCGCCAGGGAGGAACAATTATCTCCCGATAGATGTGTATACCCTGATCTTTCAGCTCCGGTATGGTCCTGCCCCGATCTGGCAAGGTGTAGAGGCTTGGCGCTTTCTCTCTGAGCTTTTTCAGTACTCGCAGCGCATTTTCCTGGCTGTCAACTGCTATATGATCAATTATCTGTTGCAAATCGCTTTGGGCAACAGCAGCCCATTGAATATGATATGTCTGGCTCATTTGCAGCTTTCTTTCAGTGCGCTCTCGATTTCGTCGAACATTTCATCTTGTGACTTTGTCCGTCCCTCCCTGATATCGGCTTCACCTGCTGAAATCAGCTTTAACAGACCGAGGGCATTACGCATATTTTCGTAGCTCTGAGGATCTTGAAGCACGGCTCGGGCTTCACCATTCTGGGTTATTATAACAGGCCGATGCGTTTCAT
>PWGS01000078.1 GCA_003554505.1 Desulfonatronospira sp.
ATCTTCTGCATGTTCAATAGCTTCTTGAATAGTGGGATAATCACCTGGCACAGCGATTACCGACGGTGCAATAAAAGTAGTTACAGCATAATAGATGCCGCCAGAAGTGAGACCTACTAAAGAAATAGCCAGTAAAAACAAGGCTAGTTTTTTTGCTTTTTTGAACTTTGAACTGGTTCCTTTTGCAGGAAAACCTGCCTTATAATTGTAGGGGGTTGTTCTTCCCCGGGGTTCCTCTTTACCAAGCTCAGAACTATCTATGTTCAGGCTTCTTTTTGTATGATCGCCAGGGTTTTGGCTTGCGTAGGGAGGACATTCACTAAAAAAATCTTCATCTTTGGCCAGGTCTTCACCGTCTATGATTAGGCTTTCTTTTTTTGAAGACTTATCTGATTCCTGATGATCTGAGTGTGACTTTGCAGCTTCGTCTTCACCCGGGCGATTATCGTCCTCTAAATCTTCAATGTTAAGATCTATTTTTTTTCGTTTTTTTGGTTCGTCCAATCGCGTCCACCTTCCCTCCCAATAGAATAAGCTTTGCCTTATTATTACATTAAAACAAACTATTAATTAGATAATGCCCACTACTCGTTTTCCGGTAGATGAATTCCTTCACCCAACAAGCACAACAATCAAAACCAGGGAAATGGAAAAAGGCTACAAGCAACTAAAAAGTTTTTCTGTCGCCGGTGAGACTTGTTCCTTCCTTATTAAAGCTCTCCTCAGTGAATTGCGACGCAATTCCAGCTGGCTGTTTAGGTAAAGTCCCATTGGCAACCAAAGGTTGTACAACCACTATTTTCTTCCCAACACTCTTTGTGATGAGGCACTTCTCAGTCAGGACAGTAAACAAACCCTTTATTATGCTTTATTGGAAACTGACAATAAGGGCAGGTTTTGCCGGTATATGGTTTACTAATTGTTCACACTCCTTTTTCATTTTTCAGACAGCATTAATCAAACTTACAGCTTGTTAGGTCTTTTTGTTGCCGTATTTTTTACACCGCAGGGGATGCATTTGAACTGACTTCCCGATGCATTTGATCAGGGTGAAACATTGTTAGTTTTTGGTGAAATATTTTTCCACAAATTCTTCAAAAGACACTTCTAGCAGATCATAATCTTGGATATCTGCATCATTAAAATGCCACCACTCGCTTTGAATAGGAGTGAAGCCGTTGCTTACCATAGATTCAGTTAAATAATTCATATTTTTTTCAGCTTCTTGGGGCAAATCAGAATAATTCCTTGAAGCCCTTTCAGAAAAATCATCAAAACCGGTAGGCATAATTAGTTCTTCGCCCTTTTCATCTACCAGGGTAACATCTACAGCAGCACCCCGGTTATGGTTCGAGCCCACAGCAGGATCGGCAACATAGATAGGATCAGATACAACCTCCCACAGTTTTTCTTGAACCCCAAGTGGACGATAGGCATCCCAGATTTTTAGCCTGTAGCCATCTTCCTTGACTTCTGCTTGGACAGCTGCCAGCTTTTCAGCAGTACTCTTTCGAAGCAAACAAAGTTCAAATGAATACAATTTCTGTTCAGTAAAGTTGTTTTTAGTTGCATAACAAAGATCGACAAGTATGGTGGGATCTATGTCTCTAACCTTTACCAGGTCATTAAATACAAAAAGTTCATCTTCATCAGGCAAATTGGCGTCTTTCAATTTTTCTTCCAGTGCTGTTATTTCATCTTTCAATTCCCTGTTCCTTGTCTGGAGGTTATCAATTTTCTCTCTCATTTTTTCATTTTCTTTTGCTATTTGAACTGCTTTACTAGAATCATTTCCACTGGTAGAAAAATTCGGACCCAGGTCATATATAACCCCACCCCACACTACTACCAGAATTACTACAAGGGTTATAATAAAAAATTTGTTCCGCTTGGAATTATTCCCAGCTGTATAGATGCTTGCTTTTTGAGTTTCGCCTCTATGTGATTCTCGTTTATGCATTGATCCCTCTTTATTATTGTCTTTACCAAACATTTAATAAACAGCCCCCTTTAACATGAAACCACCAAAACATGGTCTGCCCACCTGTTTTAATCATAACCGGCCAACCACAGGCTAGGCAAATACACACTGCACTATTTTATCTGTCTTAATCAATTCGTCTTGTTACGCTACCATCTGATAATGTTTTATAAAGTTGCCCTCCGGCGTCATCATTCTGGTAATAAACCCAATCACTAAGAACACTTAAATACTTTGAATTACTGGAATTGACTTTGCTGCGCCTACTGCCATCAAGTTTAATTCTGTAAACACTGCCATCATCATCTATGTTTCGGTAATAGATCCAACCGCCGGATACATTTAAATATACTGAACGGTCATTATTGATCGATTCGCGAGAGCTGCCATCAGTTCTTACCCTGTATATTCTCCTGTTGTCATTATAGTTGCTGTAATAAATCCAAGCACCTGCTACATTAATAGCCCAGGGCTCATCATTATTAATCCTTGTATGCCCGCTTCCGTCATTACGAATTTTGTCCAAACTGTTATCTCTGCCGTTACGGTAATATAGCCACTCTCCCACTACATTTAACGACCATGATTCATGATCATTTATCCTGATTTTTTCACTGCCATCGGTCCTGATCCTGTAAATCCTTTTACCGCTGTCATAGTTACGATAATAGATCCATTCATCAACAACATTTACCGACCAGGATTCAGCATTATTTATTTTCATCCTGTTGTTACCATCAAGATCGATTCTATAAATTTTACCACCGTCACTCCTATTACTGTAATAAACCCAATCACCTACTACATTAATAAACCAGGAGTTATCCGAGTTTATCTTGGTTTTATTAGTGCCATCACTACTCTTTTTGTAAAGATGCCCATTTTCTTGCAGGTTACTATAATAAATCCAGTCCTCTTGCTGTGCAACTAATCCACCGTTTACGATATTGCCAACCGTATTGCCTGTTATGTTGACGACAGTATTTTCTAAAGGATCTTCCTGTGCATCATCAAATGCTTCCTCAGGAAGCTGATCCTGAATATAGTTCCACCCTAAAAAAACCAGGCCTAGTATAACTAAAATTGATAAAATTTTAATCGCCGTATTACTTTTAATAGGCTCAGATCTTTGAGTTTCGTCACCCCTCAGCCTTATATCCAAACTGCTTCCATCCTGTTCAGAACCCATTTCTACATTACACCCAAAAGTAGTACATCCACTGTTTTGTTGCCAGCACTCTCGGTGGTGTGGCACCTTGCATCCAGGGCACTGCAATACTTCTGAATCTTGCTTGATCGGGAATTGACAAAAGGGACAGGTTTTGCCGATATATGAATTAGCCAAAGCAACTAACTCCTTTATCTGTTTTTAACTATTAATGGAACTGACTCTGGTTAGCCTGGAACCATTTTCATTAGAAAATACTAGCAATACATTCTTGGTTTATAGTGTTTTTAGATCAAGGTAGCTTTAAGATATGATGCTGTTTCATTAAAGGCTTTCTTTTAACCCAGGCTTGATTTCTTATGCAGTTGAACAACATTTCTTGTTTTAAAGCCGAACCCCTTCCGGCAGATTACAAGTTTTTAAAATATTTCATATGTCCTGGCAGGTTTTACCTTTTTAGTACAGTAGGGGCGATAATAATGTCGTTAGCCCTATAAAGGTGCCCCACTACCTCCAGGCTTAAATCCTGCAGCCTGGAGACGAGCGAGAAGCGATACTTCTTCGGCGCATCCTGGGTCACGACAAAAACCGCTTTCGAAAGCTCCTTCGCCCTGGTGAAAACCGCCAGCTCGGACTGCTGCGGGGGCCGGTAGTAGCCGCTGCGCGCCATATTTGCCTCACCGCCACCTTTGCAATGATATAAGCAGTTCTCTTGCCTAAA
>PWGS01000240.1 GCA_003554505.1 Desulfonatronospira sp.
CACCATGATAACTGGTTTTGTCGGGGTCGGTATCGGAATCGGGATCGGTATCGAAGCTGTTGGGGAAGGCCCCACGCAACTTTGGCTTTCGGTTTTCTATCGACCCTCTCCGAGCTGTAGGGTCTCCGAGCCGGAAGCCGATACCGACACCGACCCCGACACCGATGGCCAGAACAAGAGTACACACAAAATATGCTGAACAGTTACCCGGATGGAAACTAACTTGAGCGGATACAAGAGACAGTGTCTGGATGTTTCCAAAAACATATCAAAGGAGAATATATGTCCGTTTTGAACCCGCAGGGAGCGGACTACCTGGAAAAAGCCTCCTGGATCAGGAGGATGTTCGAAGCCGGCAGCGAATTGAAGCAGAAATACGGGCCGGAGAATGTATTCGATTTCAGCCTGGGCAACCCGGATTTGCCTCCACCGCCTGAAATCGGTCAGGGCCTTGAGGAACTGGGCAGAAACGCCTGCAAACCCTACGCCCTGGGATACATGCCCAACGCAGGACTGCCGGGAGTGCGCAAGGCCCTGGCCGGGGTGGTTTCCAGGGAACAGGACACCGAGGTTGCCCCGGAAAATATTGTGGTCACCTGCGGAGCCGCCGGCGGTCTCAATGCCTTTTTCCGGGCCGTGCTTCGCCCCGGGGATGAAGTGGTCTGCCCGGCCCCATTTTTTGTGGAATATTCTTTTTACACCCAGAATTTCCAGGGAGTTTTCGTGCCGGTTCCGGCCAGGCCTGTCAGCTTTGAGCTGGACCTGGAGGCCATGCAAAGAACCATAACCCCCAATACCAGGGTGGTGCTCATCAATTCACCAAATAATCCCACTGGGCAGGTCTATTCCAGGCAAGAACTGGAAGGCCTGGTGAGGATCCTTAAGGACAAAAGCAGCGAATATGGACACCCCATCCTGCTTATCTCGGATGAGCCTTACCGCTTTCTGACCTATGACGACACAGTGGTGCCTCCGGTCATGGCCCTTTATCCCTACAGCCTGGTGGTCAGCTCCTACTCCAAGAGCCTGTCCATGGCCGGTGAAAGGGTAGGCTACCTGGCGGTGCACCCGGAAATGCCCGGAGGAGATGAGCTGCTGCAGGGTCTGAACCTGACCAATCGCATTCTGGGCTTTGTAAACGCACCGGTTATCGGCCAGATTCTCCTGGAAAAGGCCCTGCATGTCACTGTGGATACCGGGGTTTATGCCGCCAGAAGACAGGCCATGGCTGACATCATGAGCAAAGCAGGACTGGAGTTCTCCCTGCCCAGAGGCGGATTTTACTTTTTCCCCAGGGCCCCGGACGGGGATGATCAGAAATTCGTACGGGATCTGTTTGAGGAAAACATTCTGGCCGTACCCGGGTCGGGATTCGGATATCCCGGTTTTGTGCGTTTTTCTTTCTGCATCTCCGAAGAAGTCATCCGCAGGGCAGAGGCCGGGCTTGTGCGGGCTGTTCAGGGATGAGGCGGATGAAATACATCGTGAATCATGTATCAACGGAGTTTCTGCTCAGGTGGCCAGGCTTATGCTGCTTGACGAGCGTCTTTTTTATGGCTAGTAAAGATAGTTTTTCTGTCTTTTGCCCAAGGAAAATCTCTTAAATGTTTGATAGTCTATCAGAGCGGTTAAATACCGTTTTCAAAAAGCTTAAAGGCCACGGCCGCCTGGATGAGCAGAATATCCAGGCGGGGATGCGCGAGGTGCGTCTGGCCCTGCTGGAAGCAGACGTCAACTACAAAGTAGTCAAGGATTTCACCCAGCGGGTCAAGGAACGCGCTCTGGGACAGGAGGTGCTCAAAAGCCTTACCCCCGGCCAGCAGGTGGTCAAGATCGTCAAGGAGGAGCTGGAAGAACTCCTGGGCGGGGAGCAGCAGGGCCTGAATCTAAAGGCCAAGCCTCCTGTGGTCATTATGATGGTAGGCCTGCAGGGCTCGGGCAAGACCACTTCCGCAGGCAAACTTGCCCTGCATTTAAAGGGCCTCAAGTATTCGCCCTACCTTGTGCCTGCCGACGTTTACCGTCCGGCGGCCATTGACCAGCTGCACAAGCTGGCCGGAGATCTGAACATGCCGGCCTATCCTTCCACTTCCAGCGACAACCCGGTTGATATCTGCGTGCGCGCCCTGGAAGAGGCCAGGCAGAAGGCACATACCGCGGTGATAATCGATACCGCCGGACGTCTGCACATTGACGAGATCCTCATGCAGGAACTGGTTTCCATCAAGGAAAAGTGCTCCCCGCATGAAATCCTTTTCGTGGCCGATGCCATGACAGGGCAGGACGCGGTTACCGTGGCCCAGCGCTTCAATGACCTGCTGGACATTACCGGGGTGGTGCTGACCAAGATGGAGGGCGATGCCAGGGGCGGGGCCGCTCTTTCCATCAAATCCATCCCCCAGAAGCCCATCAAGTTTGTGGGCACCGGCGAAAAGCTCACCGAACTGGAAGTATTTCACCCGGACCGTGTCGCTTCCAGGATTCTGGGCATGGGGGACGTGCTTACCCTCATTGAAAAGGCCCAGGAGGACATGGATCAGGATGAAGCCAGGGCCATGCAGGAGAAGTTCCAGAAGTCCAAGTTCGACCTGGATGATTTTCGCAAGCAGATGGGCCGGCTGAAGAAAATGGGCTCAATCGAGGGGCTCTTAAAGATGATCCCCGGCATGGGCAAGATGCGGGACAAGCTCAAGAATGTGCAGATGCCGGAAAAAGAGATGGCCAAGATGGATGCCATGATCAATTCCATGACCCGGCAGGAGCGCAGCAACCCCAAGATCTTCAACGCCTCGCGCAAGCAGAGGGTGGCCAGGGGCAGCGGGACCACAGTCCAGGATGTAAACCAGCTTCTGACCAACTTCGACCAGATGCAGAAGATGATGAAAAAGATGGTGGGCAAGGATGGTCAGCCCCAGCTGGACATGAACGGCCAGGGACTGCCAGCGCCCGCAAAGACCAAACCCAGACGAAAAAAAGTCAAGCGCAGAAAAAAGAAAAAATAAAAACTGGACAAAACAGCAGTCAAGTATATATTTTTCCTGAAAACGTAACTATTCCCCATGGTCCGTGGACTTTGCAAACAGGACGTAAAAACTCACTCCAAGGAAGCGTAAATCAAAACCTATACACGGGTTTGATAGCCAGGATATTTCCTATAAGATGCTTTGAATCAAATTCGGTGTTGAACGTTTTTGATTAACGCTTCCTACGTCGTTCAGACAGTTTACGCCCTGTTTGCAAAGCCCCCGGACCATGCAGCTTGACGCTTAGATTGTTCAGCTTTAGCAAATGGGGAATAGTTACCTGAACACTTTTTTTTGAGTATATGTCCAGAGGCCGGTGGGAAATCAGGCCGGGAATGTACTGGAATCTGTTTTGAGGCATCAGGGTTGAACAAGATATAATGCAAACTACAAAGAATGAACGGGGGACGATTACATGGCTGTTAGACTAAGACTCACCAGGATGGGATCCAAAAAGAAACCTTTCTACCGTCTGGTGGCATTGGATAGCGAAACCAGGCGCGACGGCCGCGCCCTGGAATATCTGGGGTATTACAATCCGCTGCAGAATCCGCCTGAAATCAAGATCAACATGGACAAGGTCAAGGCCTGGATGGACAAGGGTGCAAAGCCCACAGATACAGTACGCTCTCTTATAAAGAAGGCCAGTGCCTGATCCCGGTACAGGAAAGCAATCAATGCAGGTATCAGGCAGCAAAAGTCTTAACAGATTGTAACTGTTCACCATGATAATTGGTTTTATCGGGGTCGGTATCGGAATCGGGGTCGGTATCGAAGCTGTTGGGGAACGCCCCACGCAACTTTGTTTTTCGGTTTTCTATCGAACCCGATAC
>PWGS01000108.1 GCA_003554505.1 Desulfonatronospira sp.
GCAGGATAGGTGACTATGAGGGGGCCAACAAGGTAATGCGTCCGTTACCGCCCATGATATTTATACCTTCCAATGCCGGCAGCGGATCGGATATTTCCCAGTTCTGCATTATCACCGATGTAAAGCGTCAGGTAAAGATGTCCATCATCAGCCGTTCTCTGGTGCCCAACGTATCCATTATAGACCCGGACCTGCTCATGACCAAGAGCGACGAGATGGTGGTGGCTTCAGCCGTGGACGCCCTGGCCCATGCCGTTGAATCCTATGTCTCCCCCCTGGCTTCTCCTTTCACTGAAAGCCAGGCCATCAAGGCTATAGAACTTATTTCCGAAAACCTGCAGACGGCACTGGATTCCAGGAGCAGCGAATCCATGCAGAAGCTTTCCATAGCCAGTACCGCTGCCGGAATGTCCTTCAGCAATGCCGGCCTGGGCATAGGGCATGCTTTGGCTCATTCCCTGGGGGGTATATTTGATACCCTGCATGGTCTGGTGCATCCCATCGTGCTGCCCGCGGTCATGCGCTACAACCTGCCTGCCTGTCCGGAAAAGATGTGCATCATCGGGCGCATCGTGCAGGGTTCCTGCAGCACCTGCTCCAGCGACCAGGGCGAGGAAGGAATTGCCAAACTCGAGGAACTCTTTGCAGGGCTGAATATCCCGGTACATCTGCGAGACATTGTGCCCGATGAATCCAAACTGGAGCAGATATGCAGAATGGCGGTGCACGATGCCTGTATGCTGACCAATCCGCGCAAGGCCGGATGGGAGGATCTGCTTGCCATCTGCCGGGAGGCCTGGTGATGCAAAAGACCCCCGACCTGGAAGACCTGGTAGGTATTGAACACAGTAAGCTTGGTTTTTTCCAGGAGCTGCGTCAGAAGATTGAGGAGCTCAAAGAGTCCAACAAGAAATCCGAAGAACAGCGCCGAGAGATTGCAGCTATTCTGGATGGCATCACCGACTTGATGATGGTGCTTTCGGAAAACCTGCGCATAATATCCGTCAACCATGTTTTCCGCCAGTTTTTCGACGATCCGCACCCGGAGGGAAAGTTCTGCTACGAGCTTTTCCGCAACCAGGATCATCCCTGTCCGGAGTGCCCGGCGTTCCGTTCTCTGGCTACCAACTCCGTATGCCGGGACACGGCCATTTTCAAACTGGGAGGCCGCAACCTTCAGTTTGAAATGGTGGCTTCACCCCTTAAAAACACAGAGTGGGACGAGCACAGGGTGCTCATATTCAAACGCGATGTCACCCTGGAAAAGGAGTACCAGGCCAAGTACTATCAGGTGGAGAAGATGGCCACCATAGGCATGCTGGCGGCAGGCGTGGCCCATGAGGTTAATAACCCCATGGCCGCCATCAACGGATTCGCCGAAGGGCTGCGCCGCCGTCTGCCGCGCATTGAGCAGTCTGTGGACCCGGAGCTGGCTCAGGATTTCCGGGAGTACACAGATATTATCCTCAAGGAATGTCAGCGCTGCCAGAAGATTATCCAGACCCTTCTGACTTTCAGTCGTCCCAAACATTTCTCGTTTTCCCCCATCAATCTCAACCGGGTCATAAGCGAGACTCTGCGCCTGGTGGATCATAGTCTGCGCAAGAGAAGAGGACTGAAGGTGAAGCTTGATCTGCAGGACAAGCTGCCTCTGGTGGATGCGGACGAATCACAGCTGAAGCAGGTCATACTTAACCTCCTGGTTAACGCCAAGGATGCCATCCAGGATAAGGGACTGATTACAATCAAGACCTCGGCCTTTGAGCATGAACACGAAGTCTGCCTGTGCGTGGAGGATGACGGTTGCGGCATTGAACCGGACAAGATGGACAAGCTGTTTGAACCCTTTTTTACCACTAAACCCGTGGGCAGAGGCATCGGTATAGGGCTGGCCTCCTGTTACAATATCGTGGAGAGTCACGGCGGAGAGATCACTGTGACCAGCGAGCAGGGCAAAGGATCCAGATTTACCGTATGCCTGCCTTTAAACCGTGATCAATGATATGAGCCAGCAATATTCAGTGCTTGTGGTGGACGATGAGCAGTCCATTCTGACCCTTTTCAAAAAGGAATTCACTCCCCCGGAAAGGAGCATATGCACGGCTGCCAGTGCTTCTCATGCCCGCCAGAAGATACGTAAAAATACTTTTGACGTGGTACTTCTGGACATATGCCTGCCGGACGCTGACGGTCTGGATCTGTACTCGGAGTTCAAGGAACGCATGCAGGATGTGGAGATCATTCTCATCACCGGACACGGCAACATCGACAATGCTGTCAGGGCCATGAAGCTGGGAGCCTATGACTACATAACCAAGCCTTTCAATCTGGACAAGCTGGAGCTGGTCATAGAAAGGGCCTGGCAAAGGGCCTGCATGCACCGTGAAAACCGCAGCTACCGACTGTCCTCCGGAAACAGACGGGCGCACAGGATGACAGGAGCCTCTGAAAGCATAAAACATATCCGCTACCTGGTGGATAAGGTAGCGCCCACTGAAGTGCCTGTATTGCTGACCGGAGAGAGCGGGGTGGGCAAGGACGTGGCTGCTCAGGCCATTCACCACGGCAGTCAGCGTGCGGATAAGCCTTTTATCGTGAAGAACTGCGCCTCCCTGGTGAAAGAGCTGGCCCGCACCGAGCTTTTCGGACACGTCAAGGGCTCTTTTACCGGGGCCACTGAATCCAGCGATGGGCTCATGGCCTATGCCCACAAGGGCACTCTCTTTCTGGACGAAATAGGAGAACTGCCCCTGGAAGTCCAGGCATCCCTGTTGAGGGTCCTGGAAAACAGGACCTATCGCCGGGTGGGAGAAAAAGAAGAGCGCAGCATAGATATACGCTTCATTTTCGCCACCAGCCGCAACCTGTATACCGAGGTGGAGGAGGGCAGGTTTCAGGAAGCCCTTCTGCATCGCATAAACGTTTTTAATATCGAGACTCCTCCACTGCGGGACCGCCTGGAAGACATACCCCTGCTGGTGGAGCATTTTCTATCCAGCCTGAATACTTCCATCACAGACTACCGCGTTACGGACAAGACCATGAACTGCCTTATGAACTACTCCTGGCCCGGCAATGTGCGCGAGCTTCGAAACGTGCTGGAGCGCAGCATGATCCTGGCTGATCAGGGCAACATCACCGAAAGGTCCCTGCCCAGGGAGCTGGTGGAAAAGACCCTGGACGCTCACGACCAGGGCAGGCAGGAAAGCATCTTTTCCCTGCGCCTGGCGGAAAAAAATCATATATCCAGAGTTCTCAGCTACTTCCAGGGCAATCGCCAGCAGGCATCCAAGGCCATGGGAATAGGAAGGAAGACCCTTTACCGCAAGATGAAGGAATACCAGCTGGAGTAGAGTATCCGTTGAGCCCATGGTTGAAGTGCTGGTGCGGCAACCGGCTTGCAACGGAATAAGCGGGCAGTTCTTCCAGAACATGCGAGCTGAAAACTGTATCTTTTTGACCCAAAAGGCATATTACAGCGTATCAAAAAATCACTAAAGATAAACGCTCTGAAATAACTGATTTTTTTTCTGAGCCATCCCCCTATACAGGCTTTTTGGCGCTGCCTGTCCTGTCACCGGCCTTCAAAAGCACCACGCTTCAAAGACTTCTCCAGCCTAACCTTCTGGAATAATATGCATATATTGTTGGCATGTATATTGCTAGTATAAGAATAATAGCTGCTGTTTGAAGCAGGTGCAGTGTTTTTTATTTATTCAATTTATTTAACCCAAAGGATGGTGATTGTTATGGCAGTACGTGAACAAGTTTATGGTTTTTTTATTCCCAGTGTTACCCTGATCGGCCTGGGCGCACACAAGGAAGTTCCCGCCAAGATAAAGGCCCTGGGCGGCAA
>PWGS01000030.1 GCA_003554505.1 Desulfonatronospira sp.
ATCTTATCCTGCACAGGCCCCTGACAGGGAATTTGGTCACGTGGAAAGCAAACTGGACCTGAACAGTGCCTCACTGGAGGAACTGCAGGCACTTCCCCATATAGGCGAGGAAAGGGCCAAAGCAATTGCGGCCCGGCGGCCATTTTTCGACATGGAGGAGCTAAAGGAAATTGACGGAATCGGACCGCAGCGCCTTGAAAGCATCCGCGCATACGCAACAGTCAGGTGATCCGGGAGACTTGGCTTCGCCTGGAATGGCCACACTCCCTGGAGTCCGCTAACTGGCCTTGAATATTTTTGGTAGTATCAGTATTCATCGTAGCGGGCCAGAACAGCTCTTGTCTCCTCCCTGATTTCATTGCGCATTTCTTCCGGCTTCAGCACCACTGCGCTTGAACCAAAACCCATGATCCATTTTTTTACGTCAAACCAGCCTGAGGTCTTCATTTTCAAGGTGATACTCCCGTCCGGATGTTCCTGTGAAGTCTGCAAGCAGGAGAATCGTCTTTCCTTGATATATTTGGCCTGATCCGCTGAAAACCATACTTCCAGGTCTACGGGGTCATCGTATACGATATCAAACGCCTGGCCCAGCTTTTCCTCAGGATCAAAATCCTGTGGGTATTCAAATTCCTGTTCCAGTTCCTCAAGGTGTTCGATTCGTTCCACAGCAAGGACACGAATATCTCCGAACCTGGTCACCCGGACGAAAAGATACAGCCCGCCGTTGTTCTCAAAGAAATACAGGGGATCTATACGGAACTTCTTGGTTGTATCGTCCATAAAGGAAAAGTAGCTCACCACGCAGGTCCTCTTTCTGAGCATAGCTCTGGTCAAAGAGTCTATCAGACTCTCCTTGCCGCTGTAATCCTTGGTCAGCTTTCCAGTGGTTACAAACAGGGTCTTAAGCTTGCTCAGCTGGTCATCCAGTCCGCCGGGTACAAACCTGTTAAGCTTGGCATAGGCGCTTTCCAGCCTGTTTTCAATTTCAGTTCCCCGGTATACCCGGGACTCGGCCCTCAAGAAATAAAGGGCCATGATCTCGGGCAGGGTGAAACGAATGTCCGGCAGATTGATGTTTGGCAGCTTGAGTACATAGTCGGCATCAAGCTTCCAGGATTTTTCCCGCCCGGGCTGGTCGTTTTCATCGTAAATGGGAAAACCCAGTTCCTGGATAATGTCCAGCAGACGATACACGCTTCTGCGGTCCACCTCCAGTGCTTCTGACATCTGATTGATAGTGATCCCGCCAGGCCTGCCAAGAAGATCCACAGCCCTGAGCAGCTGAATGATATTCCTCCCCCGCAAAAATCACCTCCAATGTTTTTCTGATATGGCCAGAAACGTCACGTCTGCATGTAAATACTGCTCTTCAAACATCCATTGCCAGCTTCAGCATGGATAATCAACCCCGGAAAGCAGGAGGGGATCATGCCCAAGCCAAGAGGAAAAAGCAGGCCGAAAATAAAGGAAAACTCTCCAGAGCATGTTTTCAGGATGGATGCGGACGATCTCTTTATCAGGCAAAAATCAGCCGTCTTCATGCGAAGGGTGCTTGAGTTGATGAAAAGAATTGATGAGCCGGCCATTGAATTTATCCGGTGGATAATAGCTGACAGCCGGCAACTTGAAGATTTGCTTTTATCGAAGCTTAGAAAACATGACCGGGAGCGGATTCTAGAACAGTTCTCTCCACGTTCTCATGATATGGAAGCATGGAAAGCAGTTGATTTCCTGGTCTCAGCTTTAGAAGCAACTCCTCCGGATCATCATGGGTATGTCCTCCATGGAGTTAAAAACATTCTGGATGATTTTTTGTCTTCTCATCAAAGCAGTGCTTGCTCCATCCAGGAAAATCTAAACTGCCTCCGGGAAACTTTCAGACTTTCAGAACATGAGTCCGAGATGATACTGTTTATTTTCCTGCTGGGAGTTCAAAGACCTTTTTCTGATTATTTTGACGAGCACCTGGACTGTCAGGCTTATACAGGCAGAAAATACCTGGCCACAGCCCTGGGAATCGATTCCAATCAGCTCAGAGAAGTATTGTCCGGCCACCTTTTTGAGCTTGGCCTGTTACGTCGAAAATTCAATTTTTTAGAGCTGGATGAAGATATTACCAGGACCCTGGCTCAGGGAAATGCCCACCGGCTCAACTCCAAGTATTTCATAGAGGTAAGCAGGGATTACATACCACTCAAGAACCACCTGCTGTCCGAAGAAACCGTCGAGCATATTCTGTCTTTGTTGAAGGAAAAAAGAGAATCCCCCACCCATATACTTCTATACGGCCCACCAGGCACGGGCAAAACCACCTTTGCCAGAGCCATAGCCGATAAGATCAACTGCCCGGCTTATGAAACAGTCCATCCCGAAGACAACAGCGCCCATGGCCTGCGCAAGGCTGTCCAGGCCTGTATCAATATCACCAATGAAGGCAGCGGTTCTTTGATGATTGTGGATGAAGCCGACTCCCTGCTGCAAGCCGGGGCTTCCTATTTTCACTGGGGCGAGGTCAAGGACAAGGGGTGGCTGAACAAATTTATGGAGAAGCCAGGGGTCAGGGCCTTATGGATAACCAATCGTGTAGACGGCATTCAGGAATCAACAAAACGCAGATTTGCCTTCAGCCTTGGTTTTAAAAAATTCAATCGCTCTAAACGAATTTATCTGTGGAACTCGGTCTTGAATAATAACCTGGCTGGACAGCTGGTGACAGAAAAAGAGGTACAAACCTTGGCAAGGGACTATGATGTAAGCCCCGGAGCTATGAATATGGCTGCGCTCAAGTCTTTGGAGATAGCCGGTAATCAAGAAGGGTTCTATGCATCAGTGCGCCGCTCCCTGGATGCCTCAAAGACACTGTTGCATGACGGAAACATATGTGAACCCAATGAAAGCCTTCAGAATGATTACTCCCTGGAAGGCCTGAACATCAAGGCAGATATTGAAGACTTTGCAGGCCGGATGGAGATGTTCAGCCAGGCTCTGTCACGATCGGGCAAGAGTGCCGGGATAAGCACTCTTTTTTTCGGGCCGCCTGGCACTGGGAAAAGCGAGCTTGTCAGATATCTGGGCCGAAAGCTGGACCGTGAACTGCTGATTAAATACCCAAGCGACATCCTGGACTCCTACGTTGGAATGAATGAGCAAAACATTGCAGGCGCTTTTCGGGAAGCAGACCAGGAAGAGTGTATTCTGGTATTTGAAGAGGTTGACTCGTTTCTGTCCGCCAGAAGCATGGCCCAGCGCAGTTGGGAAGTGAACATGGTCAATGAGTTTCTGGCGCGCATGGAAAGATTTCGAGGTCTTTTGATCTGTACCACCAACAACTATTCCTGGGTGGACAGAGCTGCGCTTCGCCGGTTTATGTTCAAGGTAGAGTTTGACTATCTGCTCCCCGAAGGCAGGCAGATATTTTACCGGAAAGTTTTGTCCCCCTTGCTTGAACAAGAACCTACCAAGGAACAGATGGAGCAGGTCAAAACCATTTCAGATCTGGCTCCCGGGGATTTCCGGGTGGTCAGAGACAGATTCAGCCTGCTTCCTGCACCTGAAGTTTCTCATTCAGAGTTGATCCAGTCCCTGGAGCTTGAGGTAAAAATGAAAGACAAGCACCGATATGGCTACAGGCTGGGATTTTAGCAGGAAAACAAGTGCACTGAAAAAATTGGGAGGGGAATATGAGCGAGGAGGCAAAGGCCACAGGTAAGTTCTGGACTCTGGTCTGGTCCAACAGGCAGAAGGGCAGCTATCTTCTGTCGAATTACGAAACAACGCATATTAAAAGCCTACCGAACGGCTGGCTTTTAAGGCACAGGTTCATGGGAGGGAAATATTTTACCCGGTCCAGCA
>PWGS01000284.1 GCA_003554505.1 Desulfonatronospira sp.
CGTGTGTAAATACGCTTAAAAGTAAGTGCGGGGCGGTCTGTTTTCTGTGGCACTTTCCCGGGGTCGCCCCCGCTGGGTGTTACCCAGCGTCCTGCCCTGTGGAGCCCGGACTTTCCTCCCCCGCACTTACTTTTATCAACGCCCCGCACTTACTTTTCCAAAGAGCTTCTGGCTGATTATTAAGGAATTATGTCCCTGCAGATCAGCTATGAGCTTTAGAGTCTTTAAAAAAGTAAGTGCGGGGCGTAAATAAAAGTAAGTGCGGGGGCGATGGCCTGTCCAACTCCCATGAGAAATATAAATACGTTAGCTGATTAAAGCAAGCACTGCGGTTTCAGAAACTTATTTATTCCGAGTTTCCGGAATAATGCTCCTCCCAGTAAATGAGCCTCTGGCAGTTGGGGCAGCTCAGTATCTGTTCCCCTTTCTGGATTTCCACAAATGACTGCGGGGGAATACTGATGAAACAGCCTGTACACACGCTTTGTCTGACAGAAACAATCACGGGATTGTGCAGTCTGTCTTTAATGAAGTTGTAGCGGGAAAGAATGGGTACCGGGACATCGGCACAAGCCTTTTCCCGGTCTTTTTCCAGTTCCTGGATACGTTCCTGGATCTGCTGGAGTTCGCTGTCGAGGGTGGCCTGAGTGGTAGCCAGTTCATCCTGCAACGATTGGAACTCGTTGTTGAGTTCTTCTTTTTTGGTCTGCTGCGTCTGCAGGTCTTCCAGTAGATTGTTCAATTCCTCTTCCCGGAACCGGTTCAGTTTTTCCAGGTTGTCCATTTCCCGCATCATGGCGTGATATTCTTTGGTGTTGCTGACCATCATCAACTTGTTCTTTCTTTTCTTTATCTTGTCCGAATCCTGTTCAATATCATTTTGAAGCTTTTTTTTCTGTTCGCTCAGGAGCTTGACCCTTTCTTCAATGTGAGATTTTTGTTCTTCCAGGTTCTTCAGCTCATTCTGCAGGTTTTCCAAGTGCCTGGGAGCTTCTTCCATCCTGTTTTTCAACTGGATGAGCTCGGTATCGATTTCCTGCAGGCTGACCAGCTTTTTTATCTGCTCTATGTATTTGCTCAATGTGATCCTCCCTTAAATTGATTTCAAGGCTTGAACACCCGATATATGCTGGGGTGCTGTTCCTTTTATGAAATGAAAGTCAACACCGGGTACGGTACGGCGAAGTACCTGATACCAGGCGTACATCATTTTCTCCTCCAGTATGAAATGACCCACATCCAGGGCAAAACCAGAATCGTGGATGTCCAGGGCCTGATGATACTTGATGTCTCCGGTGAGAAAAACATCAGCGCCCATGTCGAAGGCCCGGGAAGCCAGATCTCCCCCTGATCCCGGACAATAAGCCACCTTCTGTACATATTCCGGCCTTTGGCCGATACAGACAAAGTTTTCCATGCCCAGTATATCCTGCAGCATGTCCACGAAGCTGGAAAAAGATATTTTTTCTCCCCATGAACCCAGAAGACCCAGCCCGAAGACCATATCGTCACCTGCACAGTATCTGCGCTGGCAATGAACAGGTCCGGAGTCCGATTCCAAAATCTCCAGAAACCGGTCTGCTAGTTCACTGCGAAGCAAAACCTGAGATAGGCATCCTTTATCTTCTTCTAGTTGCTCTACGTGTGTCAGCAGGGCTTTTTCTTTCCTGGAAAGTTCAACAGGGGGGGTGAATCGAAGCCGCTCCAGATGCACCCTTCCCGTAGGCATGATGATACGCGGGTTTTTCAGCCCCATTTCATGTAAAAGCCAGGAGACAGGACCGCAGGAGTTGACATCCAGGGATGTGTGCGCGCTGTAAAGAGCTGTGTCGGCCTGGAAAAGAAGCCTCAGGGTATTGTGGAAGGAGTCGATTTTGTCCGGCAGGCGGGGCGTTATGCTCAGGGGATGGTGGCATAAAATAAAATCACATTTTTTTTCCAGGGCCAGGCTGATGTTTTCCGGCAGGGGGTCGAGACACATTCCCACGGTCTGGATATGAGATCTGACGGAGGCCACCTGGATTCCGGATCTGTCCCATTCCAGGGCCTGGCCTGGCGGGGCGTCTTTTTCTATGGTGCTTACAAAATCATCTAGCTGCATTTAAGACTGCCTCTTTGAGGACATGACTGCATAAATTCAAAAATCTGGGTATAATACTTTCTGTCTGATATCATACCCGGTTATATTTTCTGACCTCCAACCGGGACGCTTCCAGCCCGCAGGGCTTCCAGTCCGGAAGGCCGGGGTATGAGATCTGCCGTTTGACTTCTGTCATGTGGTCTTTGCGTGAGCGTAAAGATTTTTTGCTGGCGCAGCCTTGGGTTTTGTAAAACCTGCCGCTACAGGCTGTCTTGGCATAAAAAAAGGTGCTTTCCTGTTTTTATCCGCAGGAAGCACCTCTTGGAATGCGCTTTCAGCCCTTGTACCGGGCAGAATTCGAAGCTTGCGTTTGCCGCTGTGCAATGTTGCTCCTATATATCAGAGTTCAGAAAACAGACTTTGGAAAAAAATTTTCATGCCGGATATCCGGATATAATGTGCTCTTCCATATTTGTCTGTGCTCTGTCTGCAATGCCTGCTGGCCTGGTTTTCTGAAATGGTGGGCCAACCAGGATTTGAACCTGGGACCTTCCGGTTATGAGCCGGTGGCTCTGCCAACTGAGCTATTGGCCCGAATGAACGATAAAAGAATTATATATTAATTTTTTTTTCGAAAGTCAACAAGCCGGTTGTCAAGAAAAAACCCGGCCGGGGCCGGGTTTTTTTAAATCTGTTATTGCAGAAGGTTTGTTTTGTTCTTAGCCGTAGGCTTTTTCAAAGTTGGGAACAACCTGTTTTTTGCGGCTCATGACGCCGTCCAGCCAGACCGATGTACCTTCCACGGGCTTTCCGAATGCCTTTTCCACCGGGGAGGGGTCGTCTGCCAGAACCAGGAGTTCTGTACCTTCTTTCATAATGTCGGTAAGCATCAGGTACACAGCGTTGCGGCCGCCTTCTTCCTTGACCTTCTTCATTTCTTCGTACAGGGCATCCTTGACGGGCTCTACAATGGAGAGATCCACCACTTCCAGCTGTCCGATGCCGACTTTGCTGCCGCCCATGCTGAAGTCCTTGTAATCCCTGAAGATGAGGTCCCTCGGGGTGTCCTTGTCCACAGCGGACTTGACCTTGAACATTTCCATGCCCAGAGCGGTCATGTCGCTTATGCCGGCAATACCAGCCAGGGCTTCACAGGCTTTTTTGTCATCTTCGGTGCAGGTGGCGGACTTGAAGATGACCGTGTCGCTAAGTATCGCGCAAAGCATGGCACCGGCGATGTTCTTGGGGATTTCCACGCCGTAGAAATCATACATGGATTTGATCACGGTGCATGAACATCCTACGGGCCAGATCCAGCATTCCAGGGGGTTGGGAGTTGTTACGTCGCCAAGCTTGTGGTGATCGACGATTCCCAGTATTTCAGCTTCCTTCAGATCATCCGGGCTCTGGGCCAGGTCGGAATGGTCAACAAGAATGACTTTCTGGCCGGCCACGGAGGTCACTGTTTCCGGGGCGCTCATGCCGAACTTGTCCAGAACAAACTTGCTTTCAGGGGTTAGTTCTCCCTGCGTGGTGGGCTTGCAGTCCAGCCCCAGCTTACTTTTCAGGTCGGCTACCCCGATAGCTGCGCATATGGAATCGGTATCCGGGTTCTTGTGTCCAAATACAAGTACTGACATAAACTACCTCCTAAGATTTTTGATGTTTTGAGTTCTTGGTTACAGGCTTGTGCTTTTTAGCACTAAGTCCAGCCAATGCCAAGCTGAAATTTTA
>PWGS01000161.1 GCA_003554505.1 Desulfonatronospira sp.
AATGTGACTGGAACATCTCTTGACTATGCCCCGGGCAAACCAGCAGAACAGGACCCTGAACATTATGAACGTCTATGATACAGCAGTGATACACGGCAGATTTCAGATCCTGCACAACGATCACTTAAAATACCTTCTGGCCGGCAAGGCCATGTGCAGGCACCTGGTGGTGGGTATCACCAACCCCGATCCGGTGCTGACCAATTCCGTGGAAGTGGACCCGGGTCGCTCTCATGTCATGTCCAACCCGTTAACCTACTTCGAGCGCCTGGTCCTGGTCCGGGAAGTACTACTGGAGGCAGGCCTTTCCCATCAGGAAATGACCATCACCCCTCTGCCCATCACCAGGCCGGAGCTGTTCAGGCATTATGTGCCCATGGACGCCCTGTTCGTGCTGTCCATATATGACGGCTGGGGCAGGCAGAAGCTTGAGCAGTTCAGGTCCCTGGGCCTGAATACCCATGTCTTGTGGGAAGTGAATCCGGAGCAAAAAGGCATCAGCGCCCAGGACATCAGGGAGTTGATGCTCAAAGATCAGAACTGGGAACACCTTGTGCCGGAGGCCTCGGCCAGGCTGCTGAAAAAGTGGCGTATACCGGACAGGCTCAGGCAGATGCAGCAAGAAAGTATTAAAGAAAATTAAAGCCCGAAATAAGGATGATAAGAATACCCCCATGCTTTCGGTAGATATACCGGGATATGCAAAAATCGACCTTGCCCATCTGCTCCTGGACTACAACGGCACCCTGGCCCTGGATGGAGAGATCCTGGACGGGGTCATGCCCAGACTGCAAAAGCTCTCCACCGAGCTTGCAATCCATGTCCTTACAGCGGATACTTTCGGCCGGGCTCAGGAAAGGCTTGCAGGCCTGGAATGCAGGTTTCATCTTATTCAAGAAGGAGACCAGGCCCGGGCCAAGGCTGATTACCTGCAAAAAACCGGGGCCATGAATTCTGCAGCTGTGGGCAACGGCCGCAACGACCGGCTCATGCTGGAACAGGCCTGCCTGGGCATAGCTCTTATCCAGGAAGAAGGCGCAGCAGTGGCGGCCCTTTCAGCCGCTGATGTCCTCTGCCGGGATATCAATCACGCCCTGGATCTCCTGCTGCACCCCCTGCGTCTGAAGGCCCCCCTGCGGGGGTAGTGCCAGGCCCGGGCTCAGCGTTCCCTGGACAAGCTTCAATGTGAATCACTGGCTGCATGTGACTACAACGTGTTTACTGCATTGCTGCTGGTCGATTTATCGGCGGACTCAGCCTTGAGACGCTCCACCAGCCAGACCTTGATAATGGACTGACGCGTCACACCAATTCGCGCAGCCTCACGATCCAACGACTCTACCACCCAGGCGGGAAAATCGACATTTATCCGCTTTTGCTCCAGATTGACACGTCGGGCAGTGGATAAATCAAGATCATCAATAATGTCCTCTCTGCCCTGGTCAAACTTCTGGTCAAATTTCTCTGCTTTCATACAACTCCACCTCTGTTTTACGGGCTCGCCTGACAGAAATCAGACGAATCTTTCCTTCCCTGTAGGTAATTACGGCAGACCAGGGTTTTTTCTCCATGAAACCAACAATCAGAAATCTGGGCTCATCTTCGGATGTTGCCTGTATTTCAATCAGATATGGATCTTCCCACAATTTTTGCGCAGTCAGGAAGTCTATGCCATGCCTTTTTTCATTGGCCTGGCTCTTCTGCGCGTCGAACTCAAATACATGCATGAATATTTTATATTCTTTTTTTACTCAATTGGCAAGGCGATTATGACTGACTCTTGTAAAGCTAGTCCAGAACCCGGCACTTGTATTACCATGTCTTTTGCTTGTCCTTTTCAGGACTTCTTGCCCGGACAATCTTTTTCTTGGCGTTTCCTGTCCGGCCCCAGCTGACGATACCTGCTGACAAAACCGTCCTCGTTAAGGGGCTAAGAAAAAGGCCTTTAAAACCATGCCGCAATTGCTTTTATGATCCATGGCAACAGGCTCTTCCTGCTTGACTTGTACACCAGAGTGTGTACACTTATTAAGATATATACCTGGAGGTGGAAATGCAGACAATTAATGTCAGAGAGGCTCGACACAATTTTTCCAGACTGCTCAACGCGGTGGAATCCGGGGAAACAATAATAATAACCCGCAAAGGCAAGACCGTGGCCAAGCTGGAAAAGGTTACTGAAAATGACCTGCAACTGTATTTCCCGGATCGCAGTACCTTTCGCGCAGGACTGCCCCCTAGTTCAGCTCCCAGCAGTGAACTTATAAGGGACATACGTAATGAGCGGGAGTGATTACTATCTGGATACCAGCGCCATTCTTCCCTATTACCGCCAGGAAGCCAAAAGCGGTGCCATCCAGGATCTGCTTATCTCATTGACCCCTCCCCTCTTGCTTTCATCTCTGAGCAGGGTCGAATTTGCTTCAGCTCTGGCCCGATGGGTGCGCATGAATGAACTGACCGATTCCCAGGCGGACCTTGTGCAGGTTACTTTTGACCAGGATGTTCAGTCAGGGCTGTTCCGGGTCACGGCTGTGGAAGGCAGCCATTACAATCTGGCTGAAAAATGGATATCAAAGAGAGCTACATCAATCAGGACCCTGGACGCTGTTCACCTGGCCTGCGCCCACAGTCTCGGGGCGACTGTAATCACCTGTGACATTATACTGTCCAATGCTGCAGACATCCTCGGCCTGCAGGCCAGGCTGGTCTGACATCATATCCCTGCAGGTAAAGTCCTGGGGGCCGGTTTGTTCAGCTGAATCTTTCCAGATATCTTCTACAGACACACTCTGCGCCCCGCAGATGGATTAGCGCGGTTTTTTCCCGAGTTCTCTCAACAGACATGCATCAAACTGTAATCACCTTGTCCGCGTGGCTCATGGCCGTGATGATGTCCAGCATGTTGGTGGTCTGACCTGCTTCCTTGGCATCGGGGAGCCCGAAAAATTCCAGACAGGTGCCGCAGACCAGGACTTTTACCTGGTTTTCTTCCAGCCTCTGCACGGTCTCCAGGACCGGGCTGTCCTTTACAGCCAGCTTGACCCCGGAATTGACAAAAACCACCATCCACAGGCTGCCGCCCATCTCCGGCAGGGTCTTGATGAAGTTCTGCATGAGTTTTGATCCCAGTTCATCGTCACCCGAACCCAGCCTGCTGGTGGACACAAAGACCAGGGTACGCAGGGTTTCACCTGCCCCGGGCCCGGGTGCGGCAGCTTCATGGGATCCCGTTGCCGGCGCTTCGCCTCTGCTGGCATGGATGGTCCAGATGTCGCCGTTTTTTTCCGGGGACTCCAGGACGTAACCCTGGGTGGACAAAAATCTGGATACGTTTTCCAGGGCTGGTTCGTTGTCCACCTGCACCTGCAGGGTATCCGGGTTTATCGAGTCGATAATTTCCCTGCTTTTGAGTACCGGCTGGGGGCAGGGCAGCCCCCGGCAATCCACTTTTTCTTGTCTGCTCATGTATATTCCTTGTACTTGTCTCAGTTACTGTTGAAGCATAGCTGTCATCACTTAGGCATACACAAATCAGGAAAATTCCTGCCTGAGTCTATTGGCCGCCTCAGCAATGGAGCGTATCTTGGCCGTGGCCACTTCTTCCACATTTACGCAACGGTTGGCAAAACAGCCGAAACCGCAATCAGTGTTTAAAAAAAGCTGCTCCGGACGATAATGCTGCAGGGCAAGCCTGGTCTTGTCCATAATTTCTTCCGGGGTCTCGGCCTCGGTGGTGCGGGGGTTGACCACTCCCAGCCCCAGTTCTCTGGGGATATCCGTCCCTGGTATACTGCCCGAGAGGGC
>PWGS01000147.1 GCA_003554505.1 Desulfonatronospira sp.
CCGGAAGTGCCGGCTTACTCTGTCCGTGGGATATTATGGAGCGAAGCTCTCTTCTGTTGGGCAGCCTCCAGTCTCTGAATCCGTCGTACGCTTCTCTGTTCATCTCCCTGACTTCATCCAGGGCCTGCTGCCATGTCAGGGGGAAATCAAAGAAATTGGCTTTGAGGGTCCATTCAAGGCTGGGCAGTTCATCGCGCACCCGGTTCTTGCTTAAAGAGGTAAACCTGTAAGCAGGCCACGGAACCCCGAGTTTAAAGGCCGCATCCTGACCGCTGCCATGGCAGGGTATTTCCCTGCCGTAATGATCGTAACATTTTTCCAGGCCGGTATGAATTATATCCAATGTCATATCTTTCCCTGTGCTGTCTGAAAATCTGAGCCATACCCTGCGCCACCTGGTTTTTCATAGCTGCCAAAGACGGCAATTGACAAGCTCTCAACAAGCAGACATTTAGACTGTCCTGCCGGCAATCCTCCAAAGAGCTGGCTGCTGCAGACCGCATGAACGCGGGCAGCACACTCTCCAAATCTATACTTTACCCTGAAGCAGCATAAGCATATACAGGAGAATATACGATCCGGACGATCTACAATAAGAAGGCTTCATTCATGAACAAGGGACAAGACAGCAACAAACAGAGCCCACTTTTTGAGCATGAAACCCGGCTCAACAGGCTGAATCCTGCCACATGGAGCCTGCAGAACAAGTTTTTGCTGGGCATGGCGATCATTCTGCTCGTTAGCTGCCTGGTAGCTGCTTTTGTCATTTACTTTCACCAAAAGAGAGAACTCAAAGCCCAGGCCCTGGCCAGGTCCGAACTGGTCATGGCCGGGGTGGAGGCCAGCAGGCGGTATGTTAGCGAGGAACTGCGGCCCAAAATGTATGAGCTCATGGGAGAGGAACATTTCGTGCGCGAGGCCATGTCCACTTCATACGTGGGCCGGGCGGTCATGGACAGGTTCGCTCCGGAAATTCCAGGGGTGCGTTACCGCAGAGTGGCCTTGAATGCCCGTAACCCCGACTATGAAGCCAACCTTATTGAACAGGATATGATAGAATATTTCCGGGAGAACCCTGACGCAACAGAGTGGCAGGGCATAGTCGACCACGACGGATATGCCCATTTCCAGCGCTTCAAGCCGGTTGCCTTTGAACAGGAGTGCCTGCACTGCCATGGCCGGGCTGAAGACGCCCCGGGAGAGCTTCTGGAAATGTATGGCTCAGAACGCGGGTTCGGCCGCGGCCAGGGGGAGATTGCCGGTGTCATTTCGGTGGACATGCCGGTGCAGGAAGCCCTTTCCCAGGTAAAGGAAAGGGCGGTGTCCGTTTTTGCAGTTGTTTTTGTGGCCCTTTCCATTATCTTTGCCGCCATGGGAGTACTTTTCAACCGCATGGTGGTCACCAGTCTGCGCGGACTGTTAAAGGACTTTCAGGAAGCGTCCGGAACCCAGCCCGGAGATCATGGCCGGGACGAACTGGGCAGGCTTGGCGCCGGATTTGACAGGGTAATGCAGGAACTGCACGATTCCCGGGCCAAGCTGCAGGACTGGAACCGCACCCTGGAGGAGGAGATCGCCAAGGTCAGACAGGACCTTGAAAACACCCAGGAACGCCTTGTGCACAACGAAAAGATGGCTGCCCTGGGGAGGCTTACCGCCAACGTCACCCACGCCATCCGCAATCCCATGACCGCCATGGGCGGATTTGCCCGGCGCCTGGAGGATGTGGCTCAAAATGACAAAGAGCGCAAGTATGCCGGCATCATCCTCAAAGAAATGCGCCGGTTGGAGGAAATACTCAACGACATCGTCGTGTTTTCCCAGGACAGGTGCTGCACAGCTTTTGAACTGCACCAGCCCAGGGAGGTCATTCAGGAAAACCTGGAAAAACACCGGGACCAGCTCACCGGACAAAACATTAAAGCATATCTTGATATACAACCGGATCTGCCCCGGATTCCCATGGATCGGGAAAAAATCCACCTGATCCTGGACAACCTGATCAGCAATTCCATGCACGCCATGCCTCAGGGAGGAGAAATCAGCATCACCGCCGGCACCACCACAGCAGAAAGCGGTCAGGGCCTGGTGAGAATAAGCCTGACAGACACCGGACCCGGCCTGCCGGAACAGGTCTTGGAAGTACTCTTTGAGCCCTTCACCACCACCAAGGACCACTCTCTGGGCACCGGCCTGGGCCTGCCCCTGTGCAAAAAAATCATGGAGGAACACGGCGGATGGATACAGGGGGAAAACCTCCCGGAAAAAGGTGCGGCATTCCATCTTTATTTTCCATTGCCCCCGGAAAACCAGGCCTGAGCATATACCAGAAAAGCTGTATTTGCAGGGGCATAACAGAATTTTCCCTTGTGTTTTACACAAACCTTTTTCTGTACTTACGCTGATAAACGGTATCATGTCAAAAGCAAAAAAAGCTGGAACAGTTCCAGTGCCAAGCGCTGAACCCCCGCCATAACTCAAAATTTCCTTTTTTATGACAGGGTTTCACTGGTAAGTCTGATAGCGCCTTGACATACTCTAACCCCTGCAATACAACCTGTATTACAGGACAGACATTCCGCCAGCGGGAGGGATTAATACCATGACGTTAAGCGTTCGGCTGGACGAAAACACCAGGCACAAACTGCAAAAGACAGCTGAAGCTCTGCGCGTTACCAGGACCGAAGTAATTCGCAGGTCGCTTCAGGAATACTGTGAAAGGACTCTCAAAGAAATCGAGCAAAGCCCATACGAGCTGATCAAAGATCTGGCCGGATCTGCAGCCAGCGGGCAAGGCGATCTTTCTACCCGGGGAGAGGAAATTCTGCGCAAGCGCTTCGGGAGAAACCAATGATTCTGATGGATACTGGACCGCTGGTGGCCTTTTTTGATCGTTCCGATGCCTGGCACCATAACTGCCTGGATATTCTGAAAGAGGTTAAGGGTCCCCTGGTTTCTGTCTGGCCGGTTCTTACCGAAGCCTTTTATTTATTAAGCTTCTCCTGGCAAGCCCAGGCGGCTCTTTGGAATTTTTTGATCAGAGGTGGAGTCAGGATTGACCATCTGGACAACGATTGTTTAAAGCGCTGCAGGGATCTTATGCAGAAATACAGGGATCTGCCCATGGATATGGCGGACGCAGCTTTATGCGTACTTGCGGAAGCCACAAAAACCACCACAGTGTTTACTCTGGATCACAAGGACTTCAGAGTATACCAGCCTGCGCATATATCCCGGTTTGAACTGATCCCGGACAGAATATAAGATAAAGGCAACCATTCAAGGGATGCCGGAACCGGCCAGGGGACAGTCCCCGCGACATTCTACGCACATATCATTCGGATGTATTTTGAAAATGCTCCTTGATTCGCCGCACAAATTCTTCGGCCTGCTGTACTGCCTGAATGCACTGTTCTTGTGAAGGACTGAACATGTCGCCGTAATCTGCATCCTGACGCAGGTCGAATAGCCGGTGCAACCACTTGGAAAACTTTTTATCAATTATTCCTGTCTTGACATATTCGCGATCAAAATAAGATATTACTCCACTATGCTTTGACAACTTGACCTTGTTTTGTGTTATAAGAACCTGCAATGCATAAAACATAGCATAATATGATCTGTTCAAAGCTCCACGGCAATATCCAGAATCAATCAGAATTCTAGCCTCTGAAAGTGTTTCTTCAGCTTGTTGCAAACGATACCTGCAAAGTTCCATAATGTTTTTATCATTGATCA
>PWGS01000259.1 GCA_003554505.1 Desulfonatronospira sp.
AATCTCGGCACCCATCCGCGTGAGAGCATGGATGTGATGGTGCGCGACATGGGCGGGTTTCCAACACCGCGCTATGCGGGCATGAGCGTCGAGCAACTCTCGGTCTCGACTGTGCGCGTCAGCGCGGGGCGGGTGTTCAAGCCCGATGGCGGGATCTACATCTTCGACTTTGAGGGCGGGCAGACCATCGATTTCCTGGCCTATCTGCCGGCCGTGGCCAAGCGCATCGCCACTATTGTGGCCTATGGCACCACGGTCGATACCGATATCCAGCCGCGCACCTTCCTGCTTGATGCCACCACACGCGACACCGAGGGCCGCGAGGTTGCCACAGAAAGCCGGCGCGCAGGGTTTGGGGGCGAGGTTTACGGCACCGAAAGCCCCACACCGCTGCCCCCCGCCATCCAGTCCGACTATGTTGCTGTCGCCCATGTCACCCTCACCCCCGGCGGGATCGAGCGCATCGAGCAGCTGGGCGCCAACCGCGTCATCTCGGTCCATGGCAGTGCCGAAGCAATCGCCGGGATCACAGCGCGCCTCAATGCTGTCGGCCCCCAGATCGACACGCTGCGCACGGATATCTCGGCGCTTGGCACGCGCATGACCGACAAGGCCGATGCAGGCTTTGTCAATGTGCTCGCTCTCGACATGGCCCGCGTGAAGGATGTGATCGGCCTGCCAGATGATTATGCCACCTATGCCGCCGACCGCTTTCTCACCGATGCCGAGAGCGACACCGCCCATCCCGCCTTTGCCGCCCGCGTTATGGAAGGCGCGCGGTTTCCCAGTGCCGGGGAAGTGCAGGTCCCGATCACGCTCGAGAACCCGATCGATCCCAAACTCACAGTCACCAACACTATGGCGCTGCCGCGATGGACGCCCGGCTTGCGCGCACGCGTCGAGGGGCGCGACAGCGAATATGCGCTGGCCAACACCACAGTGGAGATGGAAGAGCTGCGTGAGGTCACAGAAACCCGGACCGTGCGCCGCATGCTGGGCTCGCAGCGCTATTGCACCAATTCGGCCTGGTGGCGCTCGGGCCAGTATGACCCGGCAACCGGGATCTTCCGGCGCAGCGGAGAAACCTTTCTGATCGAGTCCATTCCCGGTGTGCGCGCGGACCGCTCTGGTGCCTTGGGTCCCAATGGCATCCCGCTCACCCGTTGGCTGCTGGCCAACCGCTATGTCGAGGAAACCCTCACCGAGACCCATTGGGAACGCGTCGCAGTGGTCTCGACGGTCACAGGCTCGGTTGCGGCCCAGACCATCCTGAACTCTCAGGATGGCTATCTCGCAGGGGTGGATTTGTTTTTTACCCGCAAGGCCAATGCAGGCGATCTGCGGGTGCTGATCTGCGATGTGTCCAAAAACGGCCGGCCCATGCTCGATCGGGTGCTGGCGCAGGCCACTCTGACGCCGGCGCAACTTGCGCTGCATCCTGCGGCAACGCAGGTGAGCTTCAAGCCGGTGTTCATGCCAAAAGGCGCGCGCTTTGCGATTGTCGTCCTCTCGACCGGCGCGCATTTCATCGCCCAGGTCAATGGCAACAAGTTCGGCCAGGGCACCGTGTGGTACAAGATCGATGGCACCTGGCAGCAAGGTGATCCACAGGCAGACTTTGCCTTCCGGCTGCGCTTTGCGCAGTTTGAAAGTCCGATCACCACAGTCCAGCTGGGCGCGCTCGAGCTGGCAGGCGGGATAGACAGCATCGAGGTCAATGCCGATGTCTGTGTCCCCGACGGCACGCGGCTGGATTTCGAAGTGCGCATTGGCGGGATCTGGTATCCGCTCTCCGCCGCCCAGACCGGGTTCAACATCACCCAGACCCTGCCTGCGCTCGTGCAGTTCCGTGCGGTCTTTGTAGGCACCACTGATGTGATGCCGGCCTTGGGCCTTGGCGCCACCCGCTCGGAGGTCACCCTTACGCGGCCTGCCAACCAGATGGTGCATATCTCCACCCCGCGCCTTATGCCGGCCCCGGTTGATGAAGTGCAGGTGATCTTGCGCCTTGAGAACTGGGATGCAGGCCAGCACATGGCCGTCGCCTCGCTTCTGACAGGTGCGGGCTATGCCACGCTCCTTGCGCCCGATGCCACGGTCACCCAACCCGCGCCGGACGATCCGCTGGCCGTGATCAAGCGCTTTACCTTCGCTGTCCCGGCACTCACTGCCTTCAAGATCCGCGTTGAGGGCGACATTGGCGGCTCGGGCGAGCATTTCCACGTGGCCGAGCGCCTCGACATTGAATTCTGAGGAGCCTGCAGATGTCCAAAACCCTGACCCCCGCAAGCGTCGCGGATGAGGCGCAATACATCGTCGCACTCTCGCGCAGCGTGAAGCTGGGCCGCAGCTGGCTGCGACCGGGCGATGCCGAGATCCGCCTCAAGGGCAAGATCATCAAGGAGATTGCAGATGCCATCCGTACAGTTTCAGAAATCCCTCAATGATGTTCTGGGCTTGAGCGCGCGCACGGTATTTGATCTGGCCTTCGTGCAGCGCATGCTGCGCGAGATCGAGAACCGCATCAAGCCACTGGAGGCGGATGCGGACCGGGTGGAGGCGGCTGTGCGCGATGTGCGCGAGGTCGCGCTTGCGCGCATCAATGATGTGCTGACGCCTGCGATTGCAAATATCCTCGATCTCGAGCAGCGGGGGTTTTTGCGCGCGGCCTCGGCAACACCTGCCACGCTGATAGCCGGCGAGATCCGCACGCTGGAGGTGGTGGAGGCTGATCGCGCGATCTTCAGCCCCTCTGCCTTTGTCGCACTGACCCGAACCTCGACATTTGAAGACTACGCCATCTGCCGCACTCTTGGCTGGGACAGCGCAACCGGCACATTGGTGCTCGAGCTTCTCTCGGTTGAGGGCAGCCCAGGCCCCTTTCCCGATTGGGACATCTCGGCGCTGGCCGGATCAACCGTGGCGCAGATCACCATGCTGGCCGAGGCGACAGCGGCCGCTGCGGCCGCGACAGGGGCGGCCGAGGCGGTGATGCTCAATGCCACAGCCGCACAGAGCGCCGCGACAGACGCGCAGATCGCGCTCAATGCGCTCAACGCCAAAATCACCATTTCCCCGGCCCTGCCGTCGGGGGGCAATGACGGGGACATCTGGTTCCGCATCACTTAACCGAGGATAGAACAATGGCAGCACTTTCCGATTATGCAGAGAAACTCCTGCTCGACTGGATGATGACCGCAGGCACGGCCACGCGCCCCACCAGCTGGTTCGTGGCCCTTTATACCGCCGCCCCCAATGATGCAGGCGGAGGCACGGAAGTCGCAGGCAATGGCTATGGCCGGCAAGCGGTCGCCTTTGAGGCCGCAACCAGCCCCGATGGGACAACAGCCAATACCGGCGCTGTCTCCTTTACCGCCGCGGGCGGCAACTGGGGCAGTATCACCCATATGGCGATTTTTACCGCAGCCACTGGCGGCAACATGCTGTGGCACGGCGCGCTTGCGGCTGCGCGCACCATCAATGACAGCGACACACTGACCTTTGCGCCGGGGGCGATCAACCTGACGCTGGCATAAGGGTCCCCCGGAGGAGGTGAGGCATGGCGGAGACGACATATCTCGCAGCCGTGTCACACCTCACCGGAGATGTCAGCAGCCCCGACAATGCGCTTGGCGCGCCTGACGGGGTGTTCACCACGGACGGAAACAGCAACGCAAGCTGGACCTCCCGCTGGGCCATGGCCACGCTGGCGGGCAGTATTGACCCGTCAGC
>PWGS01000132.1 GCA_003554505.1 Desulfonatronospira sp.
ATGCTCTGCGTCAAGGGCAGGTTCGCCTACGATTTCGTGCATAGTCCGGACAGACTGACTAAGCCACTAATCAGGGTCGGGGCGGAAAAAGATTTTGTATTGGACCGGGACAACCCTTACAGGGAATCAAAGCAGGGCCCGGTCTCCAAGCCTGGTTCTGAACAGTTCAGAGAAGCTTCCTGGGAGGAAACTCTGGATCTTGTAGCCTTGAGGTTCAAGGAAATAAAGGACCGCCATGGTCCGGACGTAATAGGCGGGCTGGCTTCGGCCAGGTGCACCAATGAGGATAATTACCTGTTTCAGAAGTTCATGCGCATGGCGGTGGGCACCAACAATGTTGACCATTGTGCCAGATACTGACATAGTTCCACCATTGCCGGTCTGGCAACGGTATTCGGTTCAGGAGCCATGACCAATTCTTTTGATGAGATCAAGGACAACGACGTCCTGCTGGTTATCGGCTCCAACACCACAGAGACCCATCCCATTATAGGGCTGGAGATGAAAAAAGCGGTGCGGCGCGGGGCAAAACTCATTGTCATTGATCCCAGAAAGATCGAGCTGGTCAGGTGGTCCCATGATCATCTGCAGCTGAAGCCCGGAACCGATGTGGCCCTGCTCAACTGCATGATGAATGTCATCATCCAGGAAAACCTGGCGGAAACGACTTATATCGACGAGCGCACCCAGGGCTATCCGGCCCTGGCCCGGTCCCTGGAAGGGTACACTCCCGAGTACGGGGAAGAGGTGACCGGAGTGCCCCGGAAAAAGATTATCAGTACCGCCCGGCTTTACGCCGGGACCTCCAGGGCGGGCATCTATTATACCATGGGTGTTACTCAGCATACCCACGGCACGGACAATGTTTTTGCCATTGCCAACCTGGCCCTTATGACCGGCAACCTGGGACGGCGATCCACAGGAATCAACCCTCTGAGGGGACAGAACAATGTCCAGGGGGCCACGGACATGGGATGCATACCGGCGTTTTACCCCGGGTATCAGAGTGTGGGATCTGCGGAAGTGAAATCGCGTTTTGAAAGGGCCTGGAGGACCAGTCTTTCCTCCAGCCCCGGAATGACCGCCACCGAGATGATCGATGCCGCAGTACAGGGCAGTCTCAAGGCCCTGTACATAAAAGGTGAAAACCCCGTACTGAGTGATCCGGATATGCAGCATACCCTGAAGGCCTTCAGGAACCTGGACTTTCTTGTAGTGCAGGACATTTTTCTGACGGAAACGGCTCAGGTGGCGGATGTGATTTTGCCTGCGGCCTGTTTTGCAGAAAAAGAGGGCACTTTCACCAACAGCGAAAGAAGGGGGCAAAGAGTGCGCAAAGCGGTCGATCCTCCGGGAGAGGCCCGGGAGGATTCCTGGATCATTTCGCAGCTTTCATCCAGGATGGGCTACGACATTTCTTATGACCGGGTTGAAGATGTTTTCAGGGAGGCTGCCGGACTCTGGCCGGCCCTGGGAGGCATGCACTATCACCGGCTGGATCAAAAAGGACTGCAGTGGCCCTGCCCCACCAGTGACCATCCCGGGACTCCATATCTTTTTAAAGGGGCATTTCCCAAGAGGGTCCCGGCATTTACCGAAGTGCATTACCGGCCATCTGAAGAGCTGCCGGACCGGGAATATCCCCTGGTCCTTAATACCGGAAGGGAGCTTTTTCATTATCATACCGGGACCATGACCAGACGGAATCAGGCGTTAAACCTGGTTTCATCCGGGGGATATGTGGAAATTCCCCCCGCGGACGCCAGGGAATCAGGTATAGAAGACGGGCGTATGGTCAGGGTGACTTCCCGCAGGGGCAGCATTGATGTCCCGGCCAGGATAAGCAGAAGGCCTCTGCAGGGAACGGTGTTCATTCCTTTCCATTTCGCTGAGGCTTCGGCAAATATGCTTACCAATACCGCGGTGGATCCCATTGCCAGGATCCAGGAGCTGAAGGTTTGTGCAGTAAAACTGGAACCCATGGATAATATAGGTAAATACATCAAGGAGCAGCCATGATTGACGCACAGATTTTCAAAAAACAGATTTTGCTCAAGGACATGGACGAGTACGAGTTGGGCAAGATTGCGAACATCGTTGAAAAGGTATCCATAAAAAAAGGTGAGGTCCTTTTTCAGGAAGAGGATGAGACCAGAGGGCTGTGGCTCATAAATTCCGGAAAGATTCAGATTTCCAAAATGGCCGCTGACGGCTGGAGGCAGACCCTGGTGGTTCTGGGTGAGGGCCATTTTTTCGGAGAGCTGGCCATAATTGAGAAGCGGAAGCACGTGTCCAAGGCTGAGGCCATGGAAGATACAGAAATGTTTCTCATTCCCAAGGAATCATTTGAAGAGCTGGTGGCCGATGACTGCGCCCTGGCCATGGATTTTTTCAAGAGCATGGTCATGGCCCTGAGCTCCAACCTGAGGCGCATGAACGACAAGTTTCTGAGCGTGCTCATAAGTTATTAGAGGTCTGCGCCGTTGCGCTCGGTATATTTACCGTTCGTCTAAAAATAGATGTAGATCCGGCTTAGACAACATAACCATTTAAATATCGGCTGGAAGAAAAGCATGTTGCGGGCTTAAGGGGGGTTAGTTTCCGTCCGGCAAGTCTTTCTTTCCGGACGGAAACTGTTTGACCGGCCGCATTTTTTTCCGGTCTTAAAGGAGGATTCGAATTATGCAGGATAAGATTCTGGACGGCAAGGGCGTATCCGCAAAAATCAAGGAAGAGCTTGCCGAAGAAATCAAGGAGCTCCAAAAGAAAAACGTAACGCCCGGGCTGGCCGTGGTCCTGGTGGGTGAAGATCCGGCATCCCAGGTATACGTCAACATGAAGGAAAAGACATGCAATGCCCTGGGCATTGTTTCCCGCAAGCATGTCATGCCTGAAGACGTATCCGAGGAAGAACTGTTGTCCATGGTGGACAAGTTGAATAATGACCCGGAGATTGACGGCATTCTGGTACAATTGCCCCTGCCCGGACATATCGATGAAAACAAGGTACTGGACCGTATCCGGGTGGAAAAGGACGTGGACGGGTTCCATCCCGAAAGCATCGGACGTCTGGTTCTGGCCCAGGATGGATTCAGGGCGGCAACTCCGGCTGGAATCATCGAGCTTTTAAAACGCAGCAATGTCACTCTGGAGGGCAAGGAAGTTGTTGTTCTGGGCCGCAGCAATATCGTGGGCAAACCAGTGGCTCTGCTGTTTTTAAACGAGAATGCCACGGTCACCATTGCCCACTCCAGGACTAAAGATCTGGCAGGGGTTACGCGCAGGGCGGACATCCTGGTGGTGGCGGTGGGCCGTATGGAGATGGTCACCGCAGACATGGTCAAGGACGGAGCCGTTGTGGTGGACGTGGGTATACACAGGGTGGAAGAAGGCCTCAAGGGAGATGTGGCCTATAACGAAGTCAAGGAAAAGGCCTCGGCCATTACTCCTGTTCCCGGGGGTGTGGGCCCCATGACCATTGCCATGCTCATGTCCAATACAGTCAAGTCCGCTAAAAAAAGAGCCGATTAAATTTAAAAATCCTGCCCACTCCGTTGAAGGCAAAGTTTCAATGGGGCGTATTGCACAGGTGGCCACTGATGAGATGAGCCGGATTTTCCGGTGAATGGGATCCGTTTAAGTCTGTGTAATCTGCGGGCAAAAAGCCACAAGGAGACAGGGAATCATGAGCTACAGCGCTCCCATAGACCGTTATACCGGCAAGATCAACAA
>PWGS01000073.1 GCA_003554505.1 Desulfonatronospira sp.
CAGATTGGCACAAATGGAGATTAAAGGTTTAAGCACCGTTATACACCGGCTCTTTGGGAATACTCGAAGCCTCAAGCAGCTGCTCCGTACTCCACAAAACCCATGCTTAATCCGTCTTTCTCTGCACGATCCAGAAGCTGCTCAACCTTTCTGGTCACGTCCATATCCACGTATTCTTCACCGCATTGGTCGCAGATTCTTGCCGGCACATTGAGAACAACAATCACCTTCCCATTTTTCAGTTCAAATGGAAGAATGGTTTTTCCGGGTGACATATCCCCTTTACACAGTGGACAAAGCATGCTCTTTTCTCCTTCATCCTGCCATTCGAGTGATACTTCCGGGTTGTTTTTCTAAACAGGAAAAAATATGTTCTGTCAAGGGATCCTGGCCAGGGGGCGGTTTATGGTCAGGATGTTTCCTTGCCCTGTGTTTTTTCACTGTGCCTCCGGGTTGTATTGTTGATAGAGATAAGGGTAGATGTAGGGTGAATCCGGTGGGTCGATCTCCTGGACCTGCCTGGCGTTGATCATGATCATGTTTTGTCCCTGGACCCGGGCCAGATCTATTTCGCCTTTTACGGTTATCCACTGGTCGCGTTCCAGGCGGTGCAGGTCTTCACCGCGGATCAGGGTACCGTAGAATGTCGCATCCGCAAGACAGCAGGTAATGGCTGTCCTGGTCAGGGCGACTTCGTCCCTGTTCATATGATCGTCGCGGTAGACAAATCCGGTAAGTTCTATTTCCCGGCCCTGGAATTCTTCCTGGTAAGCAGCGATGACCAGCATGATGTCCAGGGGCCCTGAATCGCTGACCACGATTTTATCACCCCCAAGGAGCCTGTCAGCCAGGTCCCTGTAGTAGTCCTTATCGTACCAGATGCCCAGTTCGTCGCGCAGGGCCTGCTGTTCTTCCTCCTGCACGCTTTGCTCTTGAGCTTCAAACTCGTATTCTTCCCACCATTCATGGTCAATTTCCCCGGGCTGATCCGTGTACTGCTGCCTTGTCTCAGAAGGGAGCTGATCAGAAGGGGTTGAGGCAACTTCCCGGTAGGTTATGCCCTTTTTGTCCACCAGAGAGCTGTCCAAAAGCTTGGGCGGGACCAGAAAACCGGTCAGAAGGGGCAGGCAGAACAGGATATACATTGCTGTCCTGGAAAACTTGGAGGCATCCTCGTTGTGGGCGCAGCAGTCGCAGGTCCGGGAGGCGGCTTCCAGGCCGCTTGATTCCGCCAGGATGAGCATGGCCCTGTAAGCCGCCAGCAGCAGAAAGACAGTGGTGGAGAAGTAGAAAAAGGGCAGCATCTTGGGAGACAGGTAGTAAAGAATGTCCCCGGTATAGATGAGCTTGATCTGCAGGATGGCCAGGGCGAAAAGGATTACAGTCTTTAACATGGCTTTTTTTACAACAGAAACTGCATGGTTACAACCAGTGTATAAACTGTCGCGGCTGCCGCGGCAATGAATAAAAGCACGAAGCGCAGGGGGAAGTATCCCAGGAGCATGGCCGTGTTTTTAATATCCAGCATGGGTCCGAATACCAGAAAGGCCACGATGGACATGGGGGTGAAAGTGCCGGCGAAGGAGGCGGCCACAAAGGCATCCGCAGTGGAGCAAAGCGAGAGCACGTAGCCTAGAAGCATCATGACCATGGGGGCGATAAAAGCGGATTCGGTAAAGGCCATGACCGCCTGCTGGCTCATGTAGGTCTGAAAAAGCGAGGCCACCCCGGCACCCAGGATGAAAAACTTGCCTATGGTGAAAAACTCGTCAATGCTGTGATCCAGCACCCTTTTCCAGGTGCCGGGACTGAAGAAAGAGGGCCTGGAGTCCTTCTCCCCGGCCATGGGGATATCTCTGGCAAAGGGTCGCCGGCCGCCTGATTCCAGGGCCAGGTAGACAATAAAGCCCACAATCAGGGCTGCCGCAGCAGCCAGGACAAACCTGAGTACAACTACGTCCAAGTTGAACCTGAAGGCGTAGAATGTGGAGGCCAGGACAACGGGATTAAGAATGGGAGCAGCCACCAGAAACACGCTGCCGGCGCTTATGGGCATGCCCTTGCGCACCAGTCCGCGCACCACGGGGATTATGGCGCACTCGCATACTGGAAAAACCGCACTCAGGGCCAGGGCCGGCGGCAGAGAAAGCACCGGGTTTCTGGGCAGCTTTCTTCTGAAGAAGTCCGCGGGGATAAAGACCAGTACCAGGGAGGAAAAGAGCGCACCCAGGAGAATAAACGGGGCGGACTCGAAAACTATGCTCAAAAAGAGCATGGCCGAGGTGTGCAGGGTGTCCATATTATTGCTCAGTCAGACTGTCGCTTTTTGTACCCAGGGCAAGGAGTTTTCCGGGCTGGATTTACTTGCAAAGTTATGGGATCCATCCTGAAAATGAGAACGAAATCAAAAAAGGCAAATTTCAAAGGCAGCAAAGTAGATCTGAAAGATTTTTCCTTGTAAACAGCAGGATGTTTATGTAGTGCAGAGAATGCTTAAATTGTTGATGTTTGTGTAAGCAGAACAATTTAACATATAGAAACTATTGTTCAAGTAGTCAAATACACTTGAATTGTTCATACTAACTTTAAGCACAAGGTTGCTGATCTTTTATGAAAGAGACAAGTCAGTGGTCCATTGAGGAAGGGGATTTTTTTGAAGGTCTGGAAGCAGCCAAGAAAGCTTTTTTTTCCAGGGCCAAACGAATGGCGGTATCCAAGAACACGATGATATTTTTTGAGGAGGATCCAAGCACTTCCTGCTATTACCTGGAAAAAGGCATAGTCAGGATTTTTAAGATTTCCTATTCCGGCAAGGAGCCTATCTTTTTTATCCGGCGACATGGAGCAATGTTCGGGCTTGCTGAAGTTTTGGATTCAATACCACGCAAATCTAATGCCCAGACTTTGTCTGAATCCGTGATCTGGGAAATCGGGAGAAAAGATTTTGAATCAATGATATCCGATTATCCGGATTTTTCCAGGCGTATCCTCAGCTGTATGGGGAGGCGGATCCGTTATCTTGGCGACCAGGTGGAAAGCCTCATGACCTGTGATGTGGTTACTCGACTGGCAAAGCTGATAGTCTATCTGGCTTATGAAAATATGAGCCAGGAGGAGGACTGGGAACGTCCTGTAACTATCCAGAAGAAGCTGACCCAGGAGCAAATGGCTTCCATGACCGGATCATGCCAGCAGACAGTCAGCAATACTTTGAAAAGGTTCCAGGAGGAAGGGCTTATTCAGAGAACAAAAAAAGGTCTCAAGGTTACAAATCCCCTCCAATTGATACGAAAGGCCGAGCACTGATTATTTCCCATCCTGCCTGAACAGGATCTGCCTGACCCTGTATGCCCTGAAAGAATAAATAGATGCCCAGCAGCATAAGAATCAGGGCAAACAACTTTTTTACCGCATCACCGCTCAGCGAGGAGCTCATGAGTTTCGAGCCGGCCAGCCCGCCTGCAGAAGAAAACAGTCCGGCCAGCAAAAGAAATTTCCAGTCCAGCCCTCCTGCCGCTGCATGACTGAAAAATCCGGTAAAAGATGAAAAACAGACTATAAAGGCAGTGCTTGCGGCAGCTGTCTTGGGATGTACGTGTAGCAGAAAGACCAGCAGGGGCACGACAAAAACCCCGCCCCCAAGCCCCAGCATACCGGCCATGAAACCTATGAGAATCCCGATGAGGGAGGCCTGGAC
>PWGS01000297.1 GCA_003554505.1 Desulfonatronospira sp.
AATCTTTTTGTCCCTGCAGTTGTTTTATGGGTTCCAGGATTTTTTGCAGGGCGGACAGGGCCGGACTTTCGGCCTGCCTGGCAATAAAGGGCATGCCTTCATCGGCAGCCTTGACCATGTCTGGATCCAAAGGGATGCCGCCCAGAAAGGGCACCTGCATCTCCTGAGCCAGCTTCTGGCCGCCTCCACTGGAGAAAATGTGAGCTTCTTCCCCGCATTTGGGGCAGACAAAACCGCTCATGTTTTCCACGATGCCCAGAACAGGGTTGCCGGTCTGGCGGCAGAAGTTCACGGAGCGGCGCACATCGTCCACAGCCATGTCCTGGGGGCTGGTGACTATCAGGGCGTGGGCCTCGTGACCCAGAAGCTGAACCACGGACAGAGGCTCGTCACCGGTGCCCGGTGGACAGTCAACAATCAGGTAATCCAGATCTCCCCAGTCCACGTCTTCCAGGAACTGCCTGATAAGCCCCATCTTTACCGGTCCTCTCCAGATGACCGAATCTCCCCTGTTGCGCAGAAGGAACCCCAGGGACATGACCAGGAGTTGACCGTTCCACATTGCCGGGACAAGTTTTTTGTCCCTGGTTACCGGACGGGAGTCTTCCAGGCCGAAAAGTCTGGGAATGCTCGGGCCATGAACATCCACGTCCACAAGGCCAACCCTGTAACCGGACAGGGAAAGTCCTGCTGCCATATTGGCAGCTACGCTGCTTTTGCCCACTCCCCCTTTGCCGGACAGGACCACCACCTTGTGTTTGATCCGACTCAGGCAGTGGGCAAGCTTCTGGTCCTTTTCCTGCTCCTTTGACCTGGTCTGGCAGTCGGTCGCCGTGCTGCAGCTGCCGCATGTCTTGTCACTCATCTCTGGTTCTCCTTGGGTTGTTTTAATGCTTTAAAATTTCTGCTGCCGATCTCCAGATGTCCTGCATGGGCCGGGTCCATTTTTCAGGATGGTACTCCACAATGCTCTGGCCCTGGATCTGGGCTCTGGTGAAATCCTGATCATAGGTTAGCTTTACAGGCGCGCCCAGGCCGTATTCCAGGCAGAACCGTTCAATTTCCACGGTAATGTCCGGGTTGAGGTCAGCCTTGTTGATAACTGCCAGGCAGGGGATTTTAAAATGTTTTGTTAGCTCGAACCCCCGGCGCAAATCAGCAAAGGCGCTTCTTGTGGGCTCAGTAATCAGTATGGCCATATCCGCATTGGTCAGGGATGCTATCACCGGGCAGCCCACCCCGGGAGCGCCATCGCCGAGCACGTTTTCCGCCCCTTTTTCCTGTGCCGTCTGGTGCGACTCCTTTCGGACAATGGATACCAGCTTTCCGGAGTTTTCCTGTCCAATGCCCAGGCTGGCATGGATCATGGGGCCGAACCTCGTGCTGGAACTGTACCACTGGCCGCAATGCCTGTCATGCATGCTTACCGCGGATTCAGGGCAGACGTGGAGACAAAGGGCGCATCCTTCGCAATGCTCTCCCATGACCCGGTAATCTTCCGAAATGGCATGGAAGCGGCAGTATGCGCGGCACAGACCACAGCCTGTGCACAGGCCCGGGTCTATTTGAGCCTGCTGTCCGCTGATGAATTCGTGGGTCTCACGTATTTCCGGGGCCATGATCAGATGCAGATCGCTTGCATCCACGTCACAGTCACCAAGTACCTGCCGGGTACCGGTTGCTGCCAGACCGGACACCAGGCTGGTCTTGCCGGTGCCTCCCTTGCCGCTTATGACTACGATTTCCTGCATGATGCTTATTTGCCCCCGGCCTGCATTTCTTTTTGCAAGTTTTCCCACATATTCCTGTATATTTCTTTGAATTCAGGCATGGCCTCCAGAAGGGGCTCTCCCCTGGAGCAGGCTTCTGCGGCCTGTCTGCTGTAGGGGAGTCTGGCCAGGAGCGGGAGCCTTTCATGCTGTATGTATTTTTCCATTTGATCATCTCCCATGCCATCCCTGTTGATCACCGTGCCCAATGCCAGCCCCAGCTTGCGTACAAGTTCCACTGCGATTTTAAAGTCGTGCAGTCCGAAAGGGGTGGGTTCTCCCACCAGGATGACATAATCAACGTCGCGAAGGGTTTCCACTGCCGGGCATGAAGTTCCGGGTGGTGCGTCTGCAATGAGAACTCCCTCGCCGGGGGCATTTTTAAGTACACGGCTAATCAGAGGGGACGCCATGGCTTCCCCGATGCGCAGCAAGCCCCCCCAGACCTGCACGCCGCGCCCTGTTCCGTGGCGCACCAGTCCTATTTCCCTGGTGGCTTCATCTACAGCTTCTACAGGGCACAAAAAAGAGCAGAGACCGCAGGCGTGGCAGAGTTCCGGGAAGACCATGACTCTGTCCGCCATCCAGATGAGGGAGTTGAAGCGGCACTCGTTTACACATTGCAGGCATGATTCCCCCAGGCATTTTGCGTTGTCTATTTCAGGAACCGCTGCGGTCTGTTTTTGCTCCCGGGACCAGGCCGTATCCAGGAAGAAATGGGCATTGGGCTCTTCCACATCGCAGTCGGCAAGGCAGACTTTTTGCCCTTCCCTTTGCAGGTAAAGGGCCAGATTCACCGCCACGGTGGTCTTCCCTGTACCGCCTTTTCCACTGATTATGGCCAGGCGCATCAAATCATTACCTCCCGCTTTTACCAGTGTCCGGCCTTGTCCGCTTCATCCGCCTGCTTTAGACGACCCTCCTTATAAGCATGGATCGAGTCTTCCACGGTATTTCCTTGGCACAGGTAAACAGCAATGCCGCCTGCCTGGAGTGCGGAAAAGGCCTTGGGTCCGCAATGCCCGGTGATAACGGCCCCGGCTTTGCCCCGGGATACAGCCTGGGCGGCCTGTATGCCGGCTCCCTGGGAAGCGTTGAGATTGGGCTTATTGTTCAGAACTTCAAAGCTATCGTTTTCGGTGTCGTAAAAAATGAAATAAGCAGCCCTGCCGAAACGCGGATCAAGCGGGGCTTTCAGCTCCTGGCCCTGTGAGGACACAGCAATAATCATGTTTTTCCCTTTTTTCAGCTTTGTGCAAATATGGAAGGCGGAATATAGTCGTGGGTGCCTTCCACCACTTCCACCCCGGCTTTTTGTCTGATGGCTTCTATAAGATCATCCTTTCTCTTGCAGTATTTCATGATGCAGGTACTGACGTGGATGGCGTCCACTTTTTCATTCAGGGCCTTGAGGTGCATGTTCAAAAGGGCCATGCTGCAGACCACGCGGTTTTTGTTGCCTTCGCATCCCCCGCAGTCAACAATGCCCACCAGGGAAACGTCCTGGTTTTCGTATCTTTTGAACTCGCCGTCTTTCCTGCCCAGGGCCACGAAGCATTTGGCATCTCCAGGGCACATGTTGCTGCCTCTAATCATGCTGCAGGCGATGAGAGCTATTTTTTTCATACAGGCTTCCTCCGGGTTGTTTGTGTTTCAGCCAAGCAATCCAGCGCCGGACAGTGTGGCAGGTTTTGCCCTGAAAATAGCCGGCGCCGGCGCTTTGCTGTGTTATCTTTCAAAACTCCTCGGGCATCTGCCCTGTCCACGACCCCGGCATCTTCCGGGGCCCCGTCCGCCTCTCAGGCGAACATTTTGCCCGCCATGAGATAATGTGGTCACAGCGGGTTTTTCAGGGGCAGCGGCTTCTCCGGCAGCTTCTGCTCTCATTCTGCCACGGCAACGCCCAAGTCCTTTTCCTGTCCCCGGACCATGTCCCATCGGGCCTGTTCCATTAAGTCCCGGCATACTTCACACCTCCTTTTCTATGGACTAAAAATTACCCCCTGCTCATGGCGGCCCCGCAAACGGGGCATTTCTGTTCAAAGCAGGGGCTTCCCTTTACGTGTTCCACCTTGTGTCCACATTGAGAGCAGGCACAAAATCCGCTGGTGTTCATGCCTCCGCCCTGTCCACGACCTGGACCGGTTTTCCCGGCACACCCGCCTGGTTGTCCTGCTCCTTGGCCTGATCTTCCTCTGCCCGGCATATGGGTCTCCTTTTTTTTGAAAGAACATTTTTCAGGGTTGAAAAAGCATTTGCGCCGCCCGGGCATGTCAAAGCGTTCTTCGTTCAGTCTGTCATCCATCAGTGCCTGGATGACTTCGTTAACCTGCCCGGATACAAAGGGCACAACAAGAATGCCGCTGGCGGCGATAAGATCGCACAAGGACCTGGAAACGGCCCCGCAAACAAGCATGTCTATCTCCAGCCTGACCATCTTGAGTATTTTGGCTGAAGAGTCATTTGCGTCCAGGCGTTCAAGGCTTTTGGCATTGACTGTGCTTTTTTTAATCTCCACCACCACAATAGTGTCGGAGACATCAAAAACCGGGGCCCCCCGGTCCTGCCATATGCTTACAGCCGCCTTCATGTTTCAGCTTCTGCATTTATTATGCCGGTGCTTTTCGTGAGGGGGGAGGATGCAGGATATCATGCTGAAATCAAGATAATTTTGTAAGGGGGGCGGGTTTGATTCAACAATGCAAGGTCGCAGCAATGCGACTGTTGGCAGGTCGAAAGTAGCATTTTCGCTACTACAGGTACGCCTTATGCTGCAAGTAGAGGACGAAGGTCAGGGAGTGCGAATATTTAGTCTTTTCAGTTTGCGGTGCAGGGTACTCTTGTGCATGCCCAGGAGCCTGGCGGCTTTGGTCTTGTTGTTGCCGGTCTGTTCCAGGGCCTTTTCAATGCTCCTGGCCTCCAGGATATTCTTTGCGCTTTGAAAATCCGCAGGCATGTCAGTATCTTTGAGTGTCAATTCCGCAGGCAGGTGCTCAATGCCTATCTTGCCCCCGGAACAGAGAACAAAGGCCCTTTCGATGATGTTTTCCAGCTCCCGGATATTTCCCGGCCAGTCATAAGCCATACACAGAGAAACTGCCTCGGGTGTAAGTCCCTGGACATCTTTTTTCTGAAGGCGGTTGAACCTGTCTACAAAATGCTGGGCCAGGTGAGGGATGTCTTCTTTTCTGCGCCTCAAGGGGGGCAGTTCTATGCGCACGATATTTATGCGGTAGTAGAGGTCCTGGCGAAAGAGCTTTTGCTGCACCAGTTCTTCCAGGTCCCTGTTGGGGGCGGTTATGATTCTGGCATTGGTTTTTTCCGGTCCGGAGGAGCCCAGGGGGTCATAGGTTTTTTCCTGGAGCACTCTCAGAAGGCGGATCTGCAGGGCCTGACTGACTTCTCCAATTTCGTCCAGAAACAGGGTCCCACCGCCAGCCTGGGCGAAACGGCCGGGTTTGTCCCTGTCCGCTCCGGTAAAAGCTCCGGACTTGTAGCCGAAGAGTTCGGACTCCAGCAGGGTGTCCGGCAGGGCCCCGCAGTTGACGGCAACAAAAGGGGCCTCCTTGTGGGGACCCAGGGAATGAATGGTTTTGGCCACCAGCTCTTTTCCCGTTCCGGTCTCCCCCAGGATGAGTACCGTGCTGGAACTGGCGGCCACAGCCGGGATGATGTGCAGCCCCTTCTGCATGGCCGGGCTGTGGCTGACGAGATTGCCCGTGGACAGGCCGCCTTTCAGTTCCAGGCGCAGACTCTCCACCTCGCTTAAATCCCTGAAAGTCTCAGCTCCCCCCACAAGCTCGCCTCTGGAGTTGCGCAGCATGGCTGTGGATACGCTTATGGGAATACGCCCTCCCTGGGAGTCGATAATGTAGCAGGCCTTGCCGATGACCGGCTTTCCCGACTCAAGGGTATAGCCCAGGGCGCATTGGGACTCGCACATGCTGGAGCGCAGAACCTCCCAGCAGGGCCGGCCCAGGGCCTGGTCCCTGGAAATGCCGGTAATCTGTTCCGCGGCCCGGTTGAAGGAAGTTATCATCCAGTCCCGGTTTACAGTAAAGACCCCGTCGGATATGCTTTCCAGGATGGCCAGGGTAAAGCCTTCCCAGGGTTCATCGTTTTTTGTATTGTCGGCCATGGGGTCTGATATAACGATTCCTGGGGATCGGGCAAGTCTTTGCAGGCAGGTTTCAAGTCAGCAGCCTTTATTGCTTTGCTGATTTTTTATTGTTGAACTCGAGTTGGACTGGTGCTATTATATAAACTCTTATTTGATAATACTCTGAAATTCTTTACAGTCTGCTTCAGGCGGCCGCAAGGCCTTAAAAGGGAACTCCGGTGCGAGTCCGGGGCGGTCCCGCCGCTGTAAGCCCTGTAAATCTTTTTGTCGCATCTGGGTCACTATTCTCCGCATTTGTTTCTTAAAAATGTAAGTGCGGGCTTGGGAAGGCCGGCAAAGAGAGGGGCGAGCCAGAAGACCTGCCTGAAGTCTTATCCATCAACTTTTTCCCCCTGCGAGGACAGGCGGGCAAAGATCCACGGGCCCCGGTGCTTTTTCCGGCGGAGCAATATATCATGCAGGATTTTGACTCTCGTCCCTGGAAGCTGCTCAGGGGATACGAGCCCTTCAGCCTCTGCGACTGGCCGGGCAGGATAAGCGCGGTTCTTTTTTTCGGAGGCTGCAATCTGCGTTGCCCCACCTGTCACAATGCCTCTTTTGCCTGGCACCCGGCAAGTGTCCCGGCCCTTGACTGTCGGGGCGTGCTGGACCAGGTGAAGCGCAACCGCAACTGGCTGGAAGGGCTGGTGGTTACCGGCGGTGAAGTCACTGTTTTGCCCGGGTTTGATTCTTTGCTGCATGATCTGTCCAGCCTGAACATTCCTATTAAACTGGACACCAACGGGCTCAGACTTGATTGCGTGAAACTTGCTCTTGAGCACAGCTCAATAAAAATGATAGCAGTGGATATCAAGGGGCCGTGGAATAAATATCCTGATCTTACGGGTGAACGAGCTGGTCCCGGGGAGGCCCGGAAATGCCTCGGGAAAATTCTTGAGCTTGCCGCAGACAACCCGGAGAGGTTCATGTTCAGGACCACCCTGGTGCCCGGCTTGAGCGACTCTGACATTGAAAGGGTCAAAGCCTGTCTGCCGACGGGGTTCGAGCTCCGGGTTCAGGATTACCGGCCGCAGGGTAATCAACGGATAACAGACAATACTTAATCATCTACCCAGAAAGGATCCGGCTATGCCCAGACAGATCAAAAAAAGAGACGGCTGCATGGAATCATGGTCCACGGACCGGATTGCCCATGCCATTCTAAAGGCCCTCAAGGCCAACGGGATCAAGGATCCTTTGCTGGCTTCCAGACTGGCCCGCAAGGTTGAAGGCAAGCTGCACGAGGATGTCCCGGAACAGGAAACTGTCCAGGATATGGTGGAAATGGGGCTTATGGAGTCCAGGCTTTATGACGTGGCCAAGAAGTACATCATCTACCGCGAGAAAAGAAGGGAGCTGCGCTGCCAGGACCAGGCCTACCTGAATATAGGCGAGATCATCGACTCCTACGTGTACAAGTCCGACTGGAGGGTCAGTGAAAACGCCAACATGACCCATTCCTTCCAGGGGCTCATGCTGCATCTGTCCGGCTCGGTCCAGGCCAGGTACGCCCTGGAAAAGTATCCCGAAGAAGTGCGTCAGGCCCACGAGCATGCCTATTTCCATATCCACGACCTGTCCTTCGGCCTGGCCGGCTACTGCGCCGGGTGGAGTCTGCGCGATCTTTTGCTGGAAGGGTTCAACCTTGAGGGCAAATGCTCCTCTGGACCGTCCAGACACTTTGATTCCGCCCTGGGGCAGATGGTCAATTTTCTGGGGACGCTGCAGAACGAATGGGCCGGGGCCCAGGCCTTCAACAACGTGGATACCTATCTGGCTCCATTTATCCGTCATGACGGCCTGAATTACCATGAAGTGAAACAGGCCATGCAGAAATTCGTCTTCAACCTGAACACCACATCCAGGTGGGGCGGTCAGAGTCCGTTCACCAACCTGACCTTTGACTTGGTACCGCCAAAGCACATTGCAGGAGAAGGAGCCATCATCGGGGGCAAAATAACCGATGATGCCTACGGGGACTTTGAACCGGAAATGGAAATGATCAACCGGGCCTTTCTGGAGGTCATGCTTGAAGGTGATTATCACGGCCGTATCTTTTCCTTTCCCATCCCCACCTATAATGTCACTTCCGATTTCCCCTGGGACAGCCGGGTGGGCAGGCTGCTTCTGCAGCTTACAGCCAAGTACGGGGCTCCATATTTTCAGAATTTCATAAATTCCGATCTGAGCCCGGAAGACGTGCGCTCCATGTGCTGCCGGCTGCAGATGGATCTGCGCGAGCTCAAGAAACGCACCGGCGGGCTGTTCGGGGCCGGGGATCTTACCGGATCCATCGGAGTGGTCACTTTGAACCTGCCCAAGCTGGCCTTTCTGGCTCAGGGCGAAGAGGACTTCCTGGACATAATCACCGAATATGCCGGCCTGGCCCGGGATTCCCTGGAATTCAAAAGAAAGCTCATCCAGGACAACATGGAGCGAGGCCTCTTTCCCTTCTCCAGGAGATACCTGAAAAACGGCCTCACCAACCATTTCAGTACCATAGGGCTTATCGGCGGGCATGAGGCCTGCATGAATCTTTTGGGCAAGGGTATAGAAAGTGATGCAGGCACCAGGCTGATGCAGAGGGTGCTAAATCACCTCCGGGACCTTACCCGGACCTATCAGGAAACAACCGGCAACCTGTACAACCTGGAGGCCACTCCGGCCGAGGGCACCAGCTACCGCCTGGCCAAGACCGACAAGACACTGTACGGCCAGATTTACGCCTCCGGAAATGGTACGCCGTATTATACCAATTCCACCACCCTGCCGGTGGGAGCCCCCCGGGATGTGTTCAGGGCTCTGGAGCACCAGGACGGCCTGCAGCCCCTTTACACCGGCGGCACTGTTTTTCATACTTTCCTGGGAGAGGCAGTCACTGATCTGGATGCCCTGAAAAACTTCATCGTCAAGGCCATGACCATGACCAGAGTACCTTATATATCCATTACCCCGACCTTTTCGGTATGCAGGGAGCACGGATCCCTCTCAGGGGAACATGAGCTGTGCCCGCACTGCAGCCGGGAAGCAGAAGTCTATACCAGGGTGGTGGGCTATTACCGCCCGGTAAAGCTGTGGAACAGGGGCAAGCAGTCCGAATACCAGGACAGGGTAGTTTATCAGGTTGAGGCGGTTTAGTCTTGACTATTAAGACCAGCCGGCTGAAAAAAGCTTTAACTTATAGCTTACATTTCCCGGAGGAGGAATTGTTATGGCCCGTAATCATAATGAACTGACCCAGATGCTGGGAGACGAGGCGGATTATTTACTGAGCCATGAATGCCGGACCATAGCCCGGGAACATCTTTGCCTTCCCGGGACGGATTTTGTGGATAAAGTGTATGCGCACTCCGACAGGAACAATCGTGTGCTGGTAAACCTGCAGCGTCTTTTCAGTCATGGACGCCTGGGCGGCACAGGATATATGTCCATCCTGCCCGTGGATCAGGGAGTGGAACATTCCGGGGGGGCATCCTTTGCCAAGAACCCTGCATATTTTGATCCTGAAAATATAGTAAAGCTGGCCATGGAAGGCGGATGCAACGCTGTGGTTTCCACCTTCGGGGTACTGGGGGCAGTGGCTCGCAAGTACGCGTACAAGATTCCCTTCGTGGTTAAAATCAACCACAACGAGCTGCTCACTTATCCCAACACCTTTGACCAGATCATGTTCGGAACCATTGACCAGGCCAGCGACATGGGAGCCGCCGCGGTGGGGGCGACCATATATTTTGGAGCAGACAACTCGGACCGCCAGATTGTGGAGGGTGCCCGGGCCTTTGCCTATGCCCATGAGCTGGGTATGGCCACGATCCTTTGGTGTTACATGCGAAACAGTGCCTTCAAGACAGGGGGCGTGGACTATCACGTGGCAGCGGATCTCACCGGGCAGGCCAATCATCTGGGAGTCCCCCTGCAGGCGGATATTATCAAGCAGAAGCTGCCCGAGTTGAACGGCGGCTACAAGGCACTCAATACCGGGGATTCTTCTTACGGCAAGCTGGATGAAAGAATCTACAGCGACCTGACAACGGATCACCCCATTGATTTGACCCGCTACCAGGTGGCCAACTGCTACATGGGCCGGGCCGGGCTCATCAATTCCGGAGGGGCTTCCGGCAAAAACGACTACGCCGAAGCTGTACGCACGGCGGTTATAAACAAGCGGGCCGGAGGGATGGGGCTCATCAGCGGTAGAAAGGCCTTCCAGAGGCCCATGGATGAAGGGGCGAAACTTTTAAATCTCATCCAGGACGTCTACCTGGACGATGAGATAACTGTTGCCTGAGGTGTCCTGAAGGCGCAAAAAAGTGGCGAAGAGTATTCGCCCCCTGGCAGCAGTATTTTCCGAAAGTTCCATGGGCGCCTTTCCTGCAGAGGGGCGCCCTGTTTTCAGGTTCCAGACCCTAGTTGCCCAAGCTCTGTTCCGGCTGGGTTACTATCATGCGGCACTCTCCCTTGAAGACATTTTTCTTGAGCAGCATGTCTTTGCAGGGGGATAGATTTTCTTCATCCAGCAGGGCATAGAAGTCGTTTTCATAGGTGACCTTGCCGAAATCAACCGTGGTGAGAAACTTGAGCCTGGGTTTGACAAACTCCATGAATTTGGACCTGTTTTTGAACATGGTCTGAAAGAATATGACCTCTCCATCGGGCTTGACCCACTTTTTGGCCCTTTCCAGGACTGCTTTCTGGTCATCCATGAGCATGAAGCTCATCCCGAAAAAAACATAATCAAAGTAACCCTCATGGGGAGGATCGTAAGTGGTCACGGACTGGTGCAGAACCTGGACCTGGTCCTGAAGGTTATATGCGTTTATGAGTTTTCTGCAGTGCTCCAGGTAGTATTTGTTTATGTCCAGGCCTGTTATGCGCAGGTTTTTCTTTTTGATGAGTTCATGATTTTTTTTGAGCATGACCCCGTTGCCGATACCCACATCCAGAATGACCGAGTTGTCCGGATAATAATCCATGCAGTTCTTGTAACAGAGTCTGGTGACATCGCTGATTATGAGGTTGTAGAGGTTGTTTACCATTGTTTGCTCCGTGATTGTTTGGAAGAAGTAAATTTTGCTTTTGTCCCGGGTGGGTACGTTGCTGATCAAAAATATCCTAGCAGAAAAATCCCGTCTATGCAAACAGGGCTCTCTGTAGCTTTTACTTTTTTGCCCTTGCCAGGGGCTGCTCAAGGCTATTAAATCTTTACATCTCGGGGCTGATGAGGCAAAGTTAATCTTTTACCCCGTTTCTTCTTGCCTTTTTTTCACACCCTGAAAAGTGCGTTTCTGGCAACGATTCGGGATTTTTTGGTTTTTTGAGGCTTGGCTTATAATTCTCCAGGAAGAAAAGATATGAAAAAGGATTTTTTGAGCATACGGGACCTGTCCCGGAAAGAGGCGCATGAACTGGTCGAAAGAGCCGACAGGATGAAGAGGGAGGATTTTCGTTCCAACCTGTTGGAAGGCAAGACTATTATTTTGATTTTTGAAAAGGCCTCCACCCGGACCAAGGTGTCCTTTGAGGTGAGCATCTATCAACTGGGGGGGCACCATGTATTCATGACCCCGGCGGAGTCGCAGCTTGGCCGGAGTGAACCCCTGCGGGACACGGCCAGGGTTCTTTCCAGGTATGCCCAGGGCATGATTGTGCGCACATTCGGTCAGGACAAGCTGGTTGAACTGGCCAGGCACGGCAGTATACCGGTCATTAACGCCCTGTCTGACGATTTTCACCCCTGTCAGGTCATGAGCGATCTGTTGACCATTTTCGAACGGACTCCGGAATTTGAAGCCCTGAATATCGCCTGGGGGGGCGACGGCAACAACATGTCCCATTCCTGGATAAATGCCGCGGTTCATTTTCCCTTCAGGCTTAATCTCGCGGTTCCCCGTGGTTTTGAGCCCAGGGCGGATATTTTGCAGGAGGCAAAGGAACTGGGGGCGGATATCCACCTCCCCCACGACCCCCTGGAGGCGGTTCAAGGCGCGCACTATATTAATACCGACGTATGGGCCTCCATGGGCCAGGAAGAAGAAAAGAAATCCCGGGCCGAGGCTTTTGCAGGTTTCCGTGTGGATGACAGAATCCTGGAAGCAGCCCGTCCCGAGGCCAGGGTGCTGCACTGCCTGCCTGCCCACAGGGGAGAGGAGATCACGGATGCGGTCATGGAAGGGCAGCGTTCCATTGTCTGGGACCAGGCGGAAAACAGGCTGCATATGCAAAAGGCTATCCTGGAGTGGATATATGGGTAGGGATTCGGGATTGAAGGATTCGGGATTGGGGATAAATCACACTCTTAAAATACAATGCAACGGGGAACTTCATGAGCGGAATTGACAGGGTGGTCCTGGCTTATTCCGGGGGACTGGACACCTCGGTGATACTCAAATGGATACAGAAGACATATGACTGCGAAGTCATAGCTTTTACCGCCGACCTGGGCCAGGAGGAAGAGCTGGACGGCCTGGAGGAGAAGGCATTGTCCACGGGTGCCTCCAAGGCCTATATCGAAGACCTGCAGCAGGAGTTTGTAACAGATTTCATCCGGCCCATGTTCAGAGCGGCTTCTGTTTACGAGGGCAGGTACCTGCTGGGCACTTCCATTGCAAGGCCTCTTATCGCCAAGCGCATGGCGGAAATTGCCCTTGAGGAGGGTGCCCAGGCCGTGGCCCACGGGGCCACGGGAAAAGGCAATGACCAGGTGCGCTTCGAGCTTTCCACCATGGCCCTGGCTCCTTCTCTGCGCATCATCGCTCCCTGGAGGGAGTGGGACCTGCATTCCAGGACCGAACTTCTGGAGTTCGCCAGGCAAAACCAGATCCCGGTGCCTGTAAGCCAGGAGAAAATGTACAGCTGTGATCGCAATCTTCTGCCCCTTTCCTTCGAGGGCTCGGAACTGGAAGACCCCTGGCTGGAACCGGAAAGGGGAAGCTATCACCTGGCGGTGCCCCCTGAAAAGGCACCGGACAAGCCCGAGGTGGTTACCCTGGGGTTTGAAAAAGGCGATGCCGTGAGCATTAACGGCGAAGAAATGGACCCGGTGCAGCTTTTCAAGAGGCTCAATACCCTGGGCGGCAGGCATGGCATCGGACGCCTGGACATGGTTGAAAACCGTTTTATCGGCATGAAGTCCAGAGGCGTCTACGAAACTCCCGGGGGAACGATCCTGTATGCCGCCCACCGGGACCTGGAGGGCCTGTGCCTGGACAGGGAAAGTCTGCACGCACGCAATGAGATGGTTCCGGGTTATGCCCGCCTGGTATACAACGGTTTCTGGTTTTCTCCGGAGAGGGAGGCCATGCAGGCCATGATGGACAAAATCCAGGAAAACGTCACCGGCGAAGTACGCCTCAAGCTCTACAAGGGCGGCGTATATCCCCTGGGCAGGCGCTCGTCCCTGTCCCTGTACAACCCGGAGCTGGCCCCCTTTGAGGCGGATCAGGTGTACAACCAGCAGGACGCTGCCGGCTTTATCCGCCTGCAGGGCCTGAGGCTCATGTCCGTTAATAAAATCAGGAAATGATAATGGCAGCTTATTCTGTAAAACCGGCAAGGGCACAACTGCCGGCGCTTATTGTAAATATACGACAATGAAAGGACAAGAAAAAGAAAAGCTTTGGGGCGGGAGGTTCGCCTCCGCTACCTCCTCGCTGGTGGAGGAGTTTACCCAGTCTCTGGATTACGACCGTTTCCTGGCCCTGCATGACCTGGACGGCTCCAGGGCACATGCCCGCATGCTGGCCCATACCGGTATAATTACAAAAGATGAGCTGCAGCAGATCCTTTCCGGCCTGGACCGGATTCAAAATGAGCTGGAGCAGGATGAATTCACCTGGAATCCCGGCCTGGAAGACGTGCACATGAATATTGAAAAACGCCTGACTGATCTCATAGGCTCTGCGGGACAGAAGCTGCATACCGGGCGCAGCCGCAACGACCAGGTGGCCCTGGACTTCAGGCTTTATACTGCAGCGGCTCTGCAGGAATGGCAGCAGGTCCTCAGGGAGCTTGTCCAGGCAATGCTTGACCAGGCTGAAGATCACAGGGAAACTCTGCTCCCGGGATATACCCACCTGCAGCCGGCCCAGCCGGTATGCCTGGCCCAGCACCTGCTGGCTTATGCCCGGATGTTCAAGAGGGACCACGAGCGAATTGAAGATGCTCTGCCCCGGGTAAAAGTTTCTCCATTGGGAGCTGCGGCCCTGGCCGGAACCACTTATCCCCTCCAGCCGGAGCAGGTAGCCGGTCATGTGGGTTTTGAAGAGGTGTTCAAGAACAGCATGGATGCGGTCAGTGACAGGGATTTTGTCCTGGAAGGACTTTTTATCGCTTCCATGATAATGATGCATTTAAGCCGGCTCGGAGAGGAAATTATCCTCTGGTCAAACCCGGGTTTCGGATTTATAATACTTCCTGACGCATACTCTACAGGTTCTTCCATCATGCCCCAAAAGAAGAACCCGGATGTGGCCGAGCTTGTCCGGGGCAAGACCGGCGGCGTTTACGGCCGCTTAATGGTCCTTTTCACCACCATGAAGGCCCTGCCCCTTACCTACAATCGAGACATGCAGGAGGACAAGGAGCCTTTTATAGAGGCGCACAGGAGTGGGAGCTCATCTGTGCGGGTCATGGCAGGGATGTTGCAGCAAACCGTGTTTGACCGGGAGCGGATGCTTGGAGCCCTGAAGAAGGGTTACCTCAATGCCACCGAACTGGCGGATTATCTTGTTTCCAAAGGGATGCCCTTCAGGCAGGCGCATCCCCTCACCGGGCAGCTGGTGGCCTCTGCTGAAGCAAGGGGCCTGGGGCTTGAAGATCTGAACCTGGAGACATTGCGGGACTTTTCCGGCCTCATTGAAGGTGATGTCTACGATGTCCTGGATTATCAGCATGCTGTACAGCGCAGAGTTACTCCTGGAGGAACAGGGCCGGAGTCGGTGGAAGAGCAGATAAGAGATATAAAAGAATGGATGGACAAAAAAAATGGCGGAAGCGTATAGGAGTCGAACCTACCGAACGGGACTAACCGTTCCACTGGATTTGAAGTCCAGGCGCCACACCGGTGACGTAACGCTTCCGCAGACATCTAAGTAACAATCATTACAGGATTAGGCAAGGGTTAAAAACAGGTCCTTTTTTCGGAGGGAAGATATTGAACACTTTTTCCAAGAATCTGTTGCTCTGGGCAACCATTTCAGTGGTATTGATCATGCTTTTCAACATGTTCAACCAGCCCCAGGAGCCACGGGAAAGATTAACATATACCGAGCTTCTTGACAGAATTGAGCAAGGCGAGGTCATGGCGGTCAAGATAAAGGGACAGGAGGTCTCCGGGGTCACTTTCGACGAACAGAGATTTATATCCTATCATCCAGAGGACCCCAATTTCGTGGATATGCTTCTTAGAAACAACGTTCAGGGGGAGGCCGAGCCTGAGGAAGAAAGATCCATGCTCATGACCGTGTTTATTTCCTGGTTCCCCATTCTGTTGCTTATAGCTGTCTGGATTTTCTTCATGCGTCAGATGCAGGGGGGCGGAGGCAAGGCCATGTCTTTCGGCAAGTCCAAGGCCAAGCTGGTGGCCCAGGAAGACAGCAAGGTAAAATTTTCCGACGTGGCCGGGGTGGACGAGGCCAAGGACGAACTTACCGAGGTGGTGGACTTTTTGAGCGACCCCAAGAAATTCACCCGCCTGGGCGGACGTATACCCAAAGGAGTGCTCCTGGTGGGTTCCCCGGGAACGGGTAAGACACTGCTGGCCAGGGCAGTGGCCGGTGAGGCCGGAGTTCCCTTTTTCTCCATCTCGGGCTCCGATTTCGTGGAAATGTTTGTGGGCGTAGGGGCCT
>PWGS01000107.1 GCA_003554505.1 Desulfonatronospira sp.
ACGGCTTCAGCGGACCGGACCTCAGGGTGCATTTCGTATCCAACGTGGACCCGTCCCACCTGGAAAACACCCTGGCCCGGCTGGACCCCAGGACCACCCTTTTCATAGTCGCCTCCAAGACCTTCACCACCCAGGAAACAATGTTCAACGCCTCCAGGGCCAAAGACTGGCTCCTGGAAAGCGCGAAACACCAGGAGCACATTGCCGCGCATTTTGTAGCCGTGTCCACAAACCCCCCCAAGGTGCGGGAATTTGGAATCGACCCCGAAAACATGTTCGATTTCTGGGACTGGGTAGGAGGCCGATACTCCCTGTGGTCCGCCATCGGGCTGCCCATAGCCATGTCCATCGGCATGGAGCGCTTTGAACAGCTCCTGGAAGGCGCCCACGAGATGGACGAACATTTCCTGAACACCCCGCTGGAAAACAATCTCCCGGTTATCCTGGGTCTTTTAAGCATCTGGTATATCAATTTCTTCAAGACTGAAAGCCATGCTCTTTTGCCATACAGCCAGTATCTGGAAGAATTCCCGGCTTACATGCAGCAGGGGGAGATGGAAAGCAACGGCAAAAGGATCACCCTGAAGGGAACGGAAGTGGATTATGATACAGGTCCGGTGATCTGGGGCGCTCCAGGGACCAACGGCCAGCACGCCTTTTACCAGCTGCTGCACCAGGGCACCAGGATGATCCCCTGCGATTTTATTATATTCGCCCGGCAACCCGGGCATGATCCTGTTCAGCACAGACTCTTGATGGCCAATTACCTGGCCCAGACCGAGGCCCTGATGCTCGGCAAAACCAGCGCTCAGGTCAGAGAGGAACTTGAGTCCCAGGGCAGATCCAGCCATGAGATTGAAGAACTCCTTCCCCATAAAGTGTTCCCGGGCAACAAACCCTCCAATTCCATAATGCTGCCGGAGCTCACGCCCCATACCCTGGGGGCGCTCATTGCCCTCTACGAGCACAAGGTCTTCGTACAGGGAGCGCTCTGGAATATCAACTCCTTTGACCAGTGGGGAGTGGAACTGGGCAAACAGCTGGCCAGAAAGATCGAGCCTGAACTGGAAGACGATTCAGAAGCAACCAGCCACGACTCTTCCACCAACGGCCTGATTAATACATGGAAAGCCATGTACTGGTCCTGAGGGACTTTCAAGTCAAGTCAGAGGTAACCATTCAGGGGGGCTCGGTGGGGACTATTGGCACAAGGCCAAGGGACTGGCCCCCTGAATGGTTACAATCAGAGCATACTCACCGGGTCCAGATCCAGACTTGCCCGGACTTGCCTGTAACGGTCAAACAGGGGGCGAAGCTGCAGGTACGCCTGTTTGATGCCGGCCCAGTCGCTGGACTTCACCAGAAACTGATGCCGCTCCCTGTTTTTCAGCCTGGAGAGCACTGCCGGGGCAGGCCCCAGCATGGTCACCCCGCTGCCTGCTGCCGCCTGCTTCGCCTTTCTGCGCAAGCCGGCCAGAAAGTCGGCCTTTCCCTCCCAGGTATCCGGAAAGGAAAAGCGAATCAATCCCAGCCGGACAAACGGCGGATAGCCGAACTTCTGCCTGCGGCTTATCTCCTGTTCAAAAAAGCCCTTATAATCGCAATCGCGGATATATTGCCAGCAGAAATGCCCGGGGTTGCGGGTCTGGATAAATACCCTGCCCGGCTTCTCACCGCGGCCTGAACGCCCCGAAAGCTGGACCAGCAGCTGAAATATGCGCTCGCTGGAACGATAATCCGGCAGTCCCAGCCCCAGGTCGCCGTCCAGGACTATGGCCAGGGTGACTTCCGGAAATGAGTGCCCTTTGCTGAGCATCTGCGTGCCCACAAGAATCCGGGCCTGTCCTTCTGCAAAGTCCTGCAGTATTTTTTCAGCTTTTCCCGGACTCCTGGTGCTGTCGCGGTCCAGGCGCAGAACCCGTGTGTCAGGAAGGTGCCTGGCCAGAAACTCCTCCACCTTCTCAGTTCCCTGGCCCACGGGAATAAACTCCGAGCCCCGGCAATGTCCACACATGGGCGGAAAAGAGACTGATATGCCGCAGTAATGGCAGACCATTCGGTTTCTCTTCTTATGGTATGTAAGTCCCACCTGGCAGTTTGCGCACTTCACCGTCTCGGAGCACGACTCGCACATGAGCACCGGGGAGTACCCCCTGCGGTTGTGCATGATCACGGCCTGCTCCCCATGCTTGACAGTCTCCTTCAGGGCCTCGGCACAGGTCTTTGCCAGGGCCCCGAAAACAGGCGGGTCCTTTTTAAGATCCACCAAATCCACCTGCGGCAGAACGCTTTTGCCGATGCGGCTGTGCATCTCCACCAGGCTCACATGTCCTTTCTTAGCCGCGTAAAAAGTCTTTACATCCGGGGTGGCCGAACCAAGAACCAGCAGGGCCTCTTCCCTGGCTGCCAGGTACCAGGCTATCTCCTTGGCCTGATAAATAAGGTTCTGGTCCTGCTTGAAAGCCTCATCGTGCTCCTCGTCCAGAACTATAAGCCCCGCACCCTGAACCGGCATAAACAGCGCAGATCTTGTTCCAATCAAGAGCACAGGTTTTTTTTCAAAACCAAGCTCCATAAAAGTCTTTTCTTTGCTGCGGGGGCCTTTGCTGCCGTGGTGCAGGTAAATGGCCGCGCCTGGCAGATATCGCCTGGCATTCTGATAAAGCTGCCTGGCTATGGCGATTTCCGGGGCGAGTATGACTGCCGATCGTCCCATTTCCAGGCTTTGGCGGGCCAGATCCAGGTAGACGTGTGTCTTGCCGCTGCCGGTTATCCCGTGCAGCAGGCAGGCCCCGAAACCTTGCCGCAGCCTGGAAGACAGACTTTTCAGGGCTGCTTTTTGTTCCGGGCTTAAACCAAAATCCTGCCCTGCTTCCAGGCTTCCCCCCTCTGGTTCATCCCCGGGTCTGCAGGGACACACAAGCCCCTTGTCCTGAAGGGCCTGCAGGGCCTTTGCACTGCCCTGGCCCAGTTCCGCCCTTACACTGGAGGCGGTCCTGGGACCGTGGGCGTAAAGAAGGTCCATTACAGACCACTGCCCCCTGGCCTGGGGTCTTATTGGCCATGGAGGCTCACTGGACACGGTGAGAACAGGTTCTTTGCTGACTGCACTTTTTACATCCAGTTCCCCCTGCATCCAGAACTCTGCCAGCCTGGAAAGAAACTCCCTGTTATCCCAGCCGCTGGAAAAGGGGATCTTCTTGTTTTTCCTGTCCCGCCAGCCGTCAGGAACCCTGCGCAGGGATGCAGGCAAGACAGAGGCCAGCACCCGCCCCAGGGTGGTCAACTGCCTGGCGGCTACCTGCTCCAGCATTTCCAGATAGTCGGTACTAAGGACCGGCTGTTTTTCCAGGGGCCAGAATACGGTTTTCAGCTTTTTTTCCGTGAGGGAAGTGCAGATGCTGCGCTCCAGTACGGCACAGCAGAGCTTGTTGCTTTGTCCCATGGGCACCAGCACGCGCATGCCTGGAAGCCAGATGCGCATGGGCAGATAAGAGGGCAGTGCATAGCTCAGGCTGGAATAAGGCTGGCAAAGTATTGCAGCGGACCAGACAGAAGCGCGGGCATCTTGTGTTTGCATACGCGGGTTGCATAAGAATTGAGTAACCATTCAGGGGGGCAGATACCCTGGGGACCTCTGACC
>PWGS01000250.1 GCA_003554505.1 Desulfonatronospira sp.
AATCAGCCACCGGCCTGATGCCGCTGACTGAATTTACCATCGCCAAGGGCGAGTGATTACCTTTTGGCCTGGCTTCCGGCCAGGACAAAAATGTTTTTCTCTTAATCAATCTCTTAATCCTGTTAATCCTGTCAAAAAAGTTCTTTTCTTTATTGGGTTGCGGGCAAAGCCCGCTTTAGCAAGAACCTGCCTGTAAATTTCAGCCAAGCTGAACGTTTCAAACAAAAAAGCCAGCGGCACTGAAGATTGGACTTCTGCGCCACTGGCTCATACCCTTTAAAAATACAAACTGGTTTTATTCCGCCTTGTAAAAGGCCTTCTTGACTGCGTTGCAGATGGGGCACTTGTCCGGTGCATCGTTTTCTACAGTGTATCCGCACACAGAACAGATGTAGTACTCCGCCTCTTCCAGGTTCTCCATTTTTTCCAGGGCCTTCTTGTACAGATTGGCATGGACCTCTTCCACGTCATTGGCAAATTGAAAGCTTCTTTTCACAGCATTGTGGCCTTCTTCCTCGGCTTCCTTGATCATCTGGGGATACATGTGCTTGAACTCGTGCGTCTCCCCGGCAATGGCCGTTTCCAGGTTCTCTTTGGTGGTCTTGATTTCCCCCATGTTTTTCAGATGGGTATGGGCATGCACTGTCTCGGCTTCGGCAGCGGCGCGAAAAAGTTTTGCCACCTGGGGATAGCCTTCTTTTTCAGCCTGCTTGGCAAAGGCCAGGTATTTGCGGTTGGCCTGGGACTCACCGGCAAAGGCGTCCTGCAGATTCTTCTGGGTCTTGCTCATAATCTACCTCCATGTTTATTTATTCATATTAATAATTATTACTATCTTAATTAAGGCTCCTTGTCAAGCAATTTTTTATCTTCCAGTCCCACTTTTTTCATTGAGAAGCCTCTCCAGCTTGGCGTCCACATCCTCCAGGCGTTTTTCCAGCTTGGTGAGCACTATGGCCGGATCCTGCCTGGATCCTTCCTCGATGGCCCGATCCTCCATGGCTCCTACAATAATGCCGACAACCAGGTTAATAACTGTATAAGTTGTCACCAGGATAAACGGCACGAAAAAAAGCCAGGCATGGGGATAAACTTCCATTACCGGCCGGACCACGTCCTCGGACCAGCCCTCCAGGGTCATCACCTGAAAAAGGGTGTACAGTGAAGCCCCGATACTGCCGAACATATCAGGGAAATCGTTGCCGAACAGCTTGGTGGACATGACCGCGCCCACGTAAAAGACAATGGCGATGATCCCGGCCACTGAACTCACCCCGGGCAGGGCATGCAGCATGGCTCCGACAACCCGGCGCATGCTGGGCAAGACAGAGATCATGCGCAGAACCCGCAGGACGCGCAAAGACCTTAAGACTGCAAGTCCGGCCTGATCAGGTACCAGGGAAACTGTCACAACCAGGAAATCGAATACGTTCCAGCCGTCCTTGTGGAATCGCCTGCGCTGAGCATAAATCTTAATCAGCAGCTCCACCACGAAAAAGCCCAGGCACAGCTTGTCAATAGTCAAGAGGACGGGACCGGCCAGGGCCATGGCCAGGTCCCAGGTTTCCAGTCCAAGAACAATGCCGTTCAGTATGATTACGATTATCACCAGGCTCTGGAATTTCTGGTTCTCTACCAGAGCAAGAGCCCGAGATTGAAGTCCTTCAGCTTGCCTGTTGTCTTGTTGCATTAACTGATCAAACCTTACCTTTATAAATATTCATCTCCGGCTAACATTCTGTTCATGCATTGCTTTGAGCAAAAAATAGAACCAGCCGGGGAAAAACATAGCCCACCCTTATTGTAGCACTGTAATGAAGTTTTAAAGCCAATAATTTTTCACAATGGCAGTCTGTGAGCAGTTCTTTTTTGAGGCTTGGGAAGGATAAAGTCAAGAGTTATGCCGTCAGGGCACATCTTTTGACAGAGATGGCATGCAGGAATGGTTGGTTAGAGGACTGCTTTAGATCATATCCCGTCACCCCCGGAAAACGCATGACTCCTGCTTTTTTTCTGCAGTACCCTGGAGCCCTGGGGAACATCTTCGGTGATCCAGACATTACCCCCTATGACGGAATCCCGTCCCATGGTCACCCGTCCCAGAATGGTGGCTCCAGAATAAATGATCACATTGTCCTCCACAATGGGATGGCGGGGAATATCCTTGATGAGTATGCCGGATTCGTCCTGGGGCAAGCTCTTGGCCCCCAGGGTTACCCCTTGATACAGGCGTACATTTTCCCCGATGACTGAAGTCTCACCGATAACTGTCCCGGTTCCATGATCAATGAAAAAATACTTGCCTATCTCGGCCCCGGGGGGAATATCTATCCCGGTCCTGGAATGGGACATCTCGGTGATAATTCTGGGTATCAGGTCCACCTGCAGGTGATACAGTTCATGCGCGATACGGTAGTGAATCAGGGCCAGGATGCTCGGATAGCAGAAAATGATCTCCCCCAGACTCTTGGCCGCGGGATCACCCTGATATGCGGCCTTGACATCCGTGGCCAGGCAGGAGCGTATGTTGGGCAACTTGGATATGAACGTCCCGGCCAGGTGCATGGAAACGTCCTCGCAGTTTTCACATTCCTGCTGATCATTCAGTTGGCACACAAAGCAGTATCCCCTGCGAATCTGCTCCCCCAGCATACGGTAGACCCTGTCCACATTGGAACCCAGGTAATAAGGCATGGAGGCCACCGAAATCTCGGAATTTCCGAAATATCCCGGAAAAAGAACAGTCTTGAGCAGCTCCATCATCTCGCTCAGGATCTGCACCGAGGGCATGGGCTGGCCATGCTCCGGGCGATAATAAACCTCCCTGTAAGAATCCGGGCGGCAAAGATCACTTATCACCTGGTCCAGAATCTGCTGCCGGCTTTCTTCCCAGGGACCGGCACCGTCCTCAACCTTACGCTGCAGCATATCCATCCCTCCAGCTGCTGCGGACTAAGCGTCCATATTTATTCTGAATAATCGTAACTATTCACCATTTGCTAAAGCTAAACAATCTAAGCGTCGAGCTGCATGGTCCGGGGGCTTTGCAAACAGGGCGTAAACTGTCTGAACGACGTAGGAAGCGTTAATCAAAACCGTTCAACACCGAACTTGATTCAAAGCATCTTATAGGAAATATCCTGGATATCAAACCCGTATATAGGTTTTGATTTACACTTCCTTGGAGTGAGTTTTTACGTCCTGTTTGCAAAGTCCACGGACCATGGTGAATAGTTACGAATAATCAAACAAGGCGGTACTCAGATACCTCTCGCCGGTGTCACAAACAATGAAGACAACCAGCTTGTCCCGGTTCTCCTCCCTGGAGGCCACATCCAGGGCCGCTTTGGCAATGGCCCCGGAAGATATGCCGCACAGCATGCCTTCCTCCAGGATCAGACGTCTGGCTGTTGCCAGGGCGTCCTCGTTTTTTACCTGGATAATCTCGTCCAGTACTTGCACTTCCAGCACCTCGGGCACAAATCCTGCGCCAATACCCTGGATGGCGTGCGGACCAGGCACCCCCCCGGACAAGACAGGCGAATCCCAGGGCTCCACCGCCACCACACGCACATCCGGATTTTTCTCCTTGAGCACTTTGCCCACACCGGTGGCCGTACCTCCTGTACCCACTCCGCATACA
>PWGS01000097.1 GCA_003554505.1 Desulfonatronospira sp.
AATATTTTATAGACGTGGCCTTTTCCGCCCTGGGAACCTTCAGGGGCGGACCGGCCAAGGCAGCGGTACTGGCTTCGGGTATGACCGGCATGATCTCCGGTTCTTCCATAGCCAATACAGTTACCACCGGAACCTTTACCATCCCCCTTATGAAAAAGGTGGGTTTTCCGGGACACAAGGCCGGGGCGGTAGAGGTGGCCGCCTCCACCAACGGCCAGATCATGCCTCCCATCATGGGGGCCGCGGCCTTCATCATGGCCGAGATTATCGGCATACCCTACCTGGACGTGGTCCGGGCCGCCCTGTTTCCGGCCCTTATAGCCTACATGGCCCTTTTGTACGTGGTGCACCTGGAATCGCTAAAAATGGGCATCAAGCCCATGGAACGCAAGGAACTGCCCAGGTTCTGGAAAACTGTCCTGCGTGGATGCCACTTTATAATCCCCCTGGCCATTCTGATAATCTACCTTGTGATTCTGCGGCGTTCACCTGTTGCTTCCGCCCTGCACGCCATCCAGGGCCTCGTGGTCATCATGCTGGTGCAGCGGCCCATTATCGCCTTTCTCTCCCTGGGCTATCACCGCAAAGCCGGCACCCTGGACCCGGATCTGGACCTGAAGCGCTACATCGGCGGGGCTTTTATGGACGGCTTGCGTGACCTGTGGGACGGCCTGATCATGGGGGCCAGAAACATGATCTCCGTAGGCATAGCCACGGCCACGGCGGGCATAATCGTGGGCGTGGTCTCCATAACCGGGCTGGTGGGCCGATTTGTAAATATCATTGATGTGCTCTCCATGGGCAACATGGCCCTGATGCTCGTGCTCACCGCCATGACCAGTCTTATCCTGGGCATGGGCATGCCCACAACAGCCAACTACATAATCATGGCCCCCCTCACCGCACCGGTCATACTGCACCTGGGCGCGGACATGGGCATTATCTTCCCGGTCATAGCCATCCACCTTTTTGTTTTCTATTTCGGAATCCTGGCGGATGTCACCCCGCCGGTGGGCCTGGCCTCCTATGCCGGAGCGGCCATAGCCAGGTCCGACCCCATCAAGACAGGAGTACAGGCCTTCTATTACAGCCTGAGAACAGTCATCCTGCCCTTTATCTTCCTGTTCAACACGGAACTGCTCATGATCGCCGGGGTGACCGCAGCCGGTGGTGTGATCTGGCTGGATGACCCGGTGCGTCTGGCCTGGATATTCTTTTCCGGACTTATCGCCATGTTCGCCTTTGCCTCTGCCCTGCAGGGCTGGCTGGTGATTAAATGCAGGTGGTACGAAAGGCTGTTTCTGCTTCTGGCCTGCGCCACCGCCTTCAGGCCGGGGGCCTTCGAGGCCTACCTGCCCTTCGACCGCCTGGGAATGCAGATCCTTGGCGTATGCATGTTTTTCGCCGTATATATATTCCAGAAAATCAAGGTCCGCAGATTCCAGAAATTCATGACATCCAGGGCCCAGGAAAAAGGAGAATAACCCATGTATCAGCGCATTCTTGTCCCGGTGGACCTTCAGGAAGAAGACGAACGCCTGCGCAACCTTGCCCTGCAGAATGCAGTGGAACTCTGCAGATTTTACAATGCCCGCCTTTATGTGCTCACGGTGGTGCCGGACCTGGGCATGCCCGTAGTGGGCAGCTATTTTCCCCAGGACGTGAGCAGTAAGATTGTACGCGAGGCTGAAAACCTCCTTCATGAACATGTCACCAGACACTTGCCCCAGGATCTGGATATCCAGCACATAGTGGCCCAGGGAACAGTTTACCGCCGCATCCTTAAAATTGCCAGGCAAATCAATGCCGATCTGATAGTCATCCCGGCTCACCGCACCCCCCTTACAGAGTACTTTATCGGCTCCAACACCTCCAGGGTGGTGCGCTACGCAGGATGTTCGGTCCTGGTGGTCCGCTCCGAACTGGACCAGAACATCATTTGTGTGCGGTAAAGGCAAACTTTACAGCCGTTATGAGCAGCACTCAAAAAATTAACGGAAACGGCACAAACCTGTCACCTCTGGATGCTTTACTGCCCTGAAAGGAGCTATTAAATGTCCGAAAAAAAGAACATTCTATTTCTGTGTACCGGCAATTCCTGCCGCAGCCAGATGGCCCAGGGGTGGACCAGTGCTCTACAGAGTGAAAATTTCCAGGCCTTTTCCGCTGGAGTTAAAAAAAGTTCGGTGGACCCCATGGCTGTAGAAGTAATGGGGGAAGCAGGCATAGACCTGTCAAGGCACTATTCCAAGCTCATTGAAGAACTGCCTGAGGTCAGGTTTGATTATGTGGTGACTCTTTGTGATCATGCCCGGGAAAGCTGCCCGGTTTTTTTCTCAGACGCCCAGAAAATACACCGGGGGTTTGACGACCCGCCTTACCTGGCCCGGAATGCCGCTTCACAGGAGGAAGCCCTGGAACATTACCGCCGGGGGAGAGATGAAATAAGAGACTTTGTGCTGTCTTTTCCACAGGGGCTGAAAACAGTTTGACCCTTGTCCCCTCCCTGCATTAAGAAATAAGTGTAATAAAAATTTTTAAAATTCATATTCAGGGAGAAGCATGAGCAAGGGAAGAAAGTTCTCGCAAAGCCTTAGCCGGCATGAGGCTTCAAATTTCCTGGCAGAATTGTCCGCAGCCCTGGAAAACAGGGAGGTGGAACTGCAGGGCGAAAAAATTGCCTGGGACAGTATCCGCAAGCTGAAATGCTCGTTTTATCCCAGTGGTGATAACCTGACCCTAAAGGTCAATGTGGAGCAAATCAGGCCAAGAAATAAATCCGGGGAATTGCCTGAAAAAAAGAAGGACAGGAAAAATGCCCTGAAAAAACTCAAGTCCGGGGTAAAAATTAAACGATCAGGCCTTAAAAACAGGGTCAGGACCGCCTTCTGGAGTGTTTTTGACAGCAGCGCTCAAGAAGAAACAACAGCTGATGAGAAACCTGTACAGCCCTACCGTCCCACAACCACTGCCAGAGGCAAGACCAGCTACAAGAACTTAAAGAAAAGAATGAAAAGAACATTTGCCGGCATCCTGCGAAACGCGGCCAATTACCAGTTGCCCACGCAGAAGGAGATGGACTCCTTTGTAAACGATTCCCGGGCCATGGTTGAATTTCCCGGGTATGGAGACGAGTATTACCAGGAATACATGAATATGGTACAGCAGATGCAGGAGGCCTTCCGGCAAAATGATGCCCGGGAATTGATGTACAAGGCTCAGGAAGTGAACCAGCTGCAGAAAGACTGCCACAAGCGATACAAGTAGACAGCCCATGAAAACCGATATGGAACAGGCACATTACGAGGGGGATGAACTCGAGCAGGATCCAGGGACTGCGGTGCCGGACATCACGGAAATGGATCAGAGAATCCTGTCCGAGATTGTCTGCGTCCAGATAACTCCTGAAGAAATGCACAAGATCATCATGCCCGTCAAGCAGCAGCCCCATCAAAAGACGGTCCTGGCGGTACACTGGCACCCGGAATACATCCCCATGGAGCTCATAAAAAAAAGGATTGAGAACACCTTCCCCAACAAGGAACAGGAACTCATCATCCCCACCCAGCACAACGAGCTTCTGACTTACGACGACCAATACCATGGTGCGGAGATTGACTGCTATTCCAGGGGATTTC
>PWGS01000181.1 GCA_003554505.1 Desulfonatronospira sp.
GAAAGGTGTCCGTTTCTATTTCCAGGTTGCAGCGCTTGATTATTTCCTGGACGTTTTCCAGGGCCTGGGGGCAGTGGGAGAATTCCTTCTCCATCTCCTCCACTGATTTGTAGTAGAGCTGATCAGTGTCGAATCGCATCCTGGAGCTGTCCTGGACCTTGGCGTTGGTCTGGATGCACAGGAGTATATCGTGGGCCTGGACATCGTCAGGGCCCAGGTAGTGGCAGTCATTGGTGGCCACTACAGGCAGCTGAGTCTCCCTGGACATTTCCAGCAGTTGATCATTGACCTCCATTTGCTCCGGGATGCCGTTGGCCTCCATTTCCAGGTAAAAGCGCCCGGGAAATATATCCGCGTACTGCAGGGCGGTCTCCCTGGCCTGCTTAAATCCCTGACGGCGCAGAACGTGCTGCACTTCGCCCTGCAGGCAGGCGGAGAGGCAGATAAGTCCCTGGTTGTGGGCCTTTAAGATGTCCTTGTCCACCCGGGGCTTGTAGTAGAAGCCGTCCAGCCAGCCCCTGGTGACAATTTTCACCAGGTTGTGATAACCCTCCTTGTCCATGGCCAGCAGTACCAGGTGGTAGCGCAGCTGATCCTTGACCTGGTGATTTTGGGCCATGTACACCTCACAGCCGATGATGGGCTTGATACCGTATTTTTTGGCTTCCAGATAGAAGTTCAGCGCCCCGAACATGTTGCCGTGATCTGTGATGGCCGCTGCAGGCATGCCCAGGGCCACGGCCCTGGCGCACATGTCGGTTATCCTGATGGCCCCGTCCAGAAGACTGTATTCGGTATGGCAGTGTAAATGGCAAAAATCGGACATTGGTTTCTCAGGTTATTCCAGGTTTACAGATTTATGAACAAGGCTGAAAGCTCAAGGCTCAGAGCTGAAAACTGAAGGTCCCATGCCTCCATCGCCTCTTCTTCTCCATGCATGCCCCATACCCTATGCTCCATGCCCCATGCTCCATGCCCCATGCCCCATACCCTATGCCATCATAGCCCCATATCCTCGTTAATAAGTACAACGCAGATGCGGTCTTTGGGGAAAGATTTTTCGGTAATGCTCCATACGTTGCAGATACGTTCCGGGCTCTCGCAGTCGTGGCAACAGGCGGTCTTTATGCAGGGTGTCTTTTTCTGCAGTCGCAGGGCATTGGCCGGGGCGCTGTAGGACTTTATGCGCTCCATGGCCTGGTCAATATCGCCGACTATCTTGTTGCGTCCGCAGAGTATGATTACTTTTCCGGGGCCGAAAACCAGGGCTCCCACCCGGTTGCCGATCATGTCCAGGTTGACCAGGTAGCCCTGCTCGGTGACGGCGTTGGTTCCGGTAATGAACATGTCCGCCAGCAGGGCCTGGCGTCTTAATTCCAGGCCGGCTTCAGGACCGCGGCTCTTGTCGAAGGTGTCCATAACCTGCATATCGGTCCTTTCTTTTAGTGTGTCGTAAAGCCCGGTTTCCTTGAAGGTGGCTGAGCCGCCCCAGGATATGGATTCAGGCCTGGCTTCGGGGATTATTTCTTCCAGGACCAGGCTTTTTGCCCGGCCCGGGTTTTCAGCCAGGCGGCAATCGAAGTTGTTGGCCCGCAGGTTTTCCTGAACCCGCAACAGCCTCATGTCCCAGAAGTCTTTAATCTCGTTGCCCATTTTTACCTCCTGATCCCGGGTTTTTTCATTTCTCAGGTTTCAATGACTTGGAATCAGTGCCGGCACTGTTTTTATCCCCGCTGCCCTGAGGTTTGGGCACCAGTTTAAGCTGCGGCACCAGGACCTTGCTGATTACAAGTACTTCCTCCACCTCCTGCATGTGGTTCCAGTCCGGTTCCTTGGGATCGAAGTCCTCCGGCGCCTCCACGAGAGAGCCGTCTTTTTTTCTGAACAGGTACATCTTTGTCCTCCTGGTTTTGAATCCTGTGAATGCTCTGGCTATAAGCCCTTGGGATATATAAGCCTCAATCTTGTCCGGGGTGAAAAACGAACAGGGAAAGTGCCTGCAGTCGCGTACGCACCTGAGTACGGTGGTATAATAGCTGCCGCTTATTTTTTTCTGCGTGGAACAGTATATACTTCTATAATGCATTTTTTAAGGGTAAATTGTTGCTTGACCTAAGAAACAGTTGAGCGGGCTTGAGGCGAGCATCCGCAAATAACCAGGCTACCTTAATAGACAGACGGATTCAAATCAATCCCTTGAAAGGGGGCTAAGTTGTCCACTCTCAAAAACAGTCTGGCTTTTTAAAGATCCGCTTCCCTCACTGGCCGGAGAGGCGGGGTGGTTCCTCGTGTATGACCATTACATTATCCTTTCTGTTCGGTTGAGTTTGTAGTTGCCAGCAAGTAACAGTTGACCTTGCCGGAATATGAAGGCAAACCAGCCTTATTAATTAGTTTCCATCCGGAAATTCTTTATTTCCGGATGGAAACTAATTATCAATATACTTGTGAGCTTTTTTACTTTTTTAATAAGGACGATCTGTTCATAAGGGAAAGCCATGAGAAAATGCCTTGCATGGTTTTTTTTCAGTCTGCTGGCCATGAGCTCTGCAGTTTATGCTGAGGGCCAAGGGTGGTATAATCAGGGGCTTGAGCTGAAATCTGGTCTGGAGCATACTTTTAAATCCGGTTTCAAAGACCATGAAACTGAAGTTTCCCTCACCAGATACGGTGTTCAGGCTGACTATTCCTTTTTTACCCTGGGATATGAATATTCGCTTTATTCCTGGAATGATCCGGGAGATGCAGGCATCGCCGAGAACGGCGACAACCCCTGGGACGGGCTGAACAACATATATCTTGCTGCTGACGTTTTGTTTCCTCTCAGGGATGACTGGTCTTTAAACGTTGCCGCAGGGATAAGCAGTTCTTTTGAAAAGGAGGTTTCAAGATCATTTGGTGGTTCGGCCAGGATCATTTTTCGCAGGGCCTTTGATAACGGCTGGACTGCAGGGATAGGCGCTGTCGGGGTGTACCATCCTGTGCGCAGCATCTTTATCCCTGCTGTTGGCCTTGCTTACGCAAAGCCGGCAGGTGAAGGCTGGAGCGCCAGGATAGGTGTTCCAGTTACAATGGTTCGTTATGGACTTAACCAGGATTTTGCCTTGCAGGCAGGTGCAAACTATTCAGCCAGAATCTACCGTCTTGAAGACAGAAGCCCGGTCTCTGAAAAAGGATATTTCCGGGAAAGAAGCGTCAGACTGGGAGTTCAGGCGGAATGGAATCCGGCTGACAATATGATCCTCCAGGCGGGTCCGTATTACATGGTGGCCAGGAAATGGCAGATTTTCGACCGTCGAGACAACCGTCTGAACAGCATGGATCTCAAAAGTGCTCCAGGGATGGAGGCCAGTCTGACCTGGAGATTTTGATGCAACGATTATGATTTGGTATCCTTTTGTAACTTATTCATCAGGGTCCGGGGACTTCGCAAACAGGACGTAAAAACTCACTCCTAGGAAGCGTAAATCAAAACCTATACACGAGTTTTTAAGCCAGAATAATTTATATAACCTGCTCTAAATCAAGTTCGGTGTTTTACGGTTTTGATCAACGCTTCCTACGTCGTTCAGACAGTTTACGCCCGGTTTGCAAAGCCCCCGGACCCTGGATATCAGCGGTGCGC
>PWGS01000090.1 GCA_003554505.1 Desulfonatronospira sp.
CGGGCAGGCTGACCTCGGACATGGTGCTCAAATGCGCCCGCATGGGCATACCTGTGGTGCTGTCCCGGACCGCGCCTTCCTCGCTGGGACTGGATATCGCCCGCAGGTCGGGCCTTACCCTGGGGTGCTACGTACGCCCGGGCCGGGTGAATGTCTTCAATGCTCCGCACAGGATTGTGCGGGAAGGCCTGTCCGACAAGTCCGACAAGTCTGACGTGTCTGACAGGTCAGACAGATCGGACAAGTCTGACAGGTCAGACGAGTCCGACAGCTATGGCTGACTTTACAGCCGGTTGATTACTGCTGCTCCACCCAGAAAATGCGCCATGACCCTGCCCTGCAGGGTCTGTCCCAGGCAGGGGGTATTCCTGCCTTTGGAGAGCATGGTCTCCGGGCCGGGGACCCACTTTTTTTCCAGGTCCACCAGGATGAAGTCCGCCGGGTCGCCGGGGGCGAAGCTGCATACTGGCAGGCGGAAGATTTCCCCCGGGTTGGAGGCCATGAGCCTGACCAGGTCCTGAGTCTCCAGGACACCCTGGCGCACAAGATCCAGCATAAGGGACAAGGAGGTGTCCAGACCGGAGATGCCATTGGGTGCATCGGCAAAGGGGACCTCTTTTTCAAAGTCCGCATGCGGGGCGTGATCCGAGGCGACTGCGTCGATGATATTTTCCCGTACAGCCTGGCGCAGGGCCAGGACATCGTCCCGGGTGCGCAGAGGCGGGTTGACTTTGGCCAGGGTATTGTAGCCGCTCACCAGTTCCTCGCTCCAGTGCAGGTAGTGGGGGCAGGTCTCGGCGCTGACAGGGATGGATTTCCGCCTGGCCTGATAAATGAGCTCCACCGAGGAGGCACAGCTTATGTGGGCCAGGTGTATGGGGGTGTTCAGGTATGCCGCCAGCAGTATGTCCCGGCTGACCTGCAGGCTTTCGGCCACATCCGGGATGCCTTTCAGGCCCAGGTAATCAGACATCCTGCCCTCGTTCATGACTCCGCCGGAGCTCAGGAAGCTGTCCTCGCAGTGGTCGATGACCTTGAGATCCAGATCCGAGGCGTATTCCACGGCCCTGCGAAAGAGTTCGCTGTCCTGTACCGGGAGGCCGTCGTTGGAGAAGGCCCTGCATCCGGCCTGAGCCAGCTCGGCCAGGGGAGCCAGGTCCTTGCCCTTTAGCCCCCTGGTCAGGGCGCCTACAGGATGCAGAAATGGACCCGCAGGATGATGTTCACGGGCTTTTTGCAGCATGTATCTAGTAATGCCGGCGTTGTCGTTTACCGGGTCTGTATTGGCCATGGCCAGGACCCGACCGAATCCTCCGGACGCTGCTGCAGCCAGCCCGGAGGCGATGTCTTCCTTGTATTCCAGGCCGGGATCGCGCAGGTGGACGTGGACATCAATAAGCGAGGGCAGTATATGGCAGCCCCGGGCGTCAAGTTCCCGGTCCGTGCCGGAGCTGCTCAGGTCCGGGGCCCTGCCTGGAACAAACTCCTGCACCAGGCCCTCATGCAGAAACAGGGTGCCTGCGGTGCCGCTTAGCACTGCATTGTCGACACGGGTGTAAGCCATGGGTTCTATTCCTCCGTTATTTCCTGCTCAGGCTTGCTCCTGGCCAGGTACAGGTAGAGAAGGGCCATGCGCACGGCCACGCCGGAGCTTACCTGCTCCAGGATGAGGCTGTCCCCGCTGTCGGCCAGGCCCGAGGATATCTCCACTCCGCGGTTTATGGGTCCGGGATGCATGATTTTTACCCCTGAAGCTGCCTGTCTCACATGTCCCGTCTGCAGGCAGAAGCGCGATGAGTATTCGCGAAGATCCGGCAACAGGCCGGCCTCCTGGCGCTCCAGCTGCAGCCGCAGGCTGATGATGGCGTCCGTGCCCCGGCAGGCCTGGTCCAGGCTGGAGTGCACCTCCACCGGCCAGTTGTGGATTCCCCTGGGAAGCAGGGTTCGAGGAGCACAGACCCTTATGCGGCATCCCAGCATGCTGAACAGCTGTACATCGGACCTGGCAACACGGCTGTGGGCGATGTCGCCAAGAATGAGAATCTTTTTGCCCTGAAAATTTTCCCAGTGCTGATAAAGGGGGAATCCGTCCAGCAGGGCCTGGGTGGGATGGGCATGCCAGCCGTCTCCTGCGTTGAGAACGCTGCAATCCAGGTGGGAGGCGATAAAATCTGCTGCTCCGCTCAGGGAGTGCCTGAGGACTATGGCGTCGGGCTTCATGGCCTGCAGGGTCAGCACAGTGTCTTTCAGGCTTTCGCCTTTGCTCAGGCTGCTGCCCGCGGCTGCCAGGGAGAAGCTGTCCGCGGACAGGCGCTTGGCGGCCATGTCGAAGGAGGTCTTGGTCCGGGTGGAAGGCTCGGCAAAAAAAAGGACCCCGCTTTTGCCCTTGAGTATGGGAACCTTTTTGATGCTGCGGGAATTAATCTCCATGAACCTGGTGGATGTATCGAATATATGCCTGACTTCTTCTTCGGAGAGGGATTCAATATCCAGTAGGTCCTTGTGTATCCAGTTCATGGGGCCCCTGAGGGTGTTGGCGGTTTGATGGATAATGACCGTAAAGGCAGCGCGGCAGGGTCCTGTGTCAGGAACCGGAGATATATTAGACCATTTGTCGGTATTGTGCAAGGAAACATCACAAGCCCGATTAAAAGAAGCTGCGGCCCGGCAACAGGCATGAAAAGTGTGCTGAAAAAAAGATAACCGTTAACCGGGGCCATCTCCAGCATATATCCGGTCTTTGGTTATTTATTACGGTTGCAAAAAAAATGGAAGATCATGATCAAGGTATACACTCACAGCCTGGGGTGCCCCAAAAACATGGTGGACACGGAAAATATCCTAGGCGGACTCAAGGAGCATTATGCTGCTGTGGCCGAGCCTGGTGAAGCTGACGTGGTTCTGATAAATACCTGCGCCTTTATCCGCCCGGCAGTGGAAGAGTCTCTGGAAACTATTTTTTCGGTGGCCCAGGATGTAAAGGGCTTGAGTCAAAGACCCCTTCTGGTGGTCACCGGGTGCCTGGTGTCCAGGGATGGCCCGGGTCTTGGCCGGGAAATACCGGAGGCGGACATGTTCGTGCCCATAGCCAGGCAGGCTGAGCTGCCGGGCAGAATACTGCACAGGCTGGGCCGCCAGGTTGAGGGAGAAGCGCCGGCCCCAAGGCATGGACCTTTCCAAAGCTTTGCCTATCTCAAGATCAGTGAAGGATGCAACAACCGCTGCGCCTTCTGCACCATTCCTTCCATCAGGGGCAGGCTCCGGTCAAGGCCCGATCAGGAGGTGCTCCGGGAGGCCGGCCACCTCGTTGACCAGGGGGCGGGTGAACTGGTGCTGGTGTCCCAGGACAGTACAGCTTACGGACGCGACCTGGGATACAGGCGCGGACTGGCCGACCTGGCCCAAGGGCTTGCAGAGATAAAAGGGCTTTTAAGACTCAGGATCATGTATCTTTACCCCTCGGGCCTGGATGATGGGCTCCTGGCCAGGCTGGCTGAACTGGGTCCGCCTTTTGTGCCCTATTTTGACGTGCCCCTGCAGCATGCCCATCCGGAAATACTTAAAAAAATGGGGCGTCCCTTCCAGCAGGATCCCATGGAGGTGATCCGGCGCATAAG
>PWGS01000171.1 GCA_003554505.1 Desulfonatronospira sp.
CAATCCCCAAATTCCTTATATCCCTGAATCCCTGACTATATCCAGATCCTTGTCCCCTCTGCCGGAAAGATTGATCAGGACCTTGCTGCCCGGGGTGATGACCTCCCTGTTTTCCAGTACCCAGGCCACGGCGTGGGCGCTTTCCAGGGCCGGGATGATGCCCTCCTTGCGCGACAGGAGATTGAAGGCATCCAGGACCTGGCGGTCATGAATCACTTCGTACCTGGCCCGGCTGCTGTCCTTTAAAAAGGAATGCTCCGGACCCACTCCCGGGTAATCCAGCCCCGGGGCCACGGAGTGTGAGGGCAGGATCTGGCCCTCTGTGCTTTGCAGCAGAAAAGTATGCGTGCCGTGCAGTACTCCGGGAGTTCCCCTGGACAGGGTGGAGGAGTGGTGATCCTCCGGGCCGCCCCTGCCCCCGGCTTCCACGCCTATCAACTCCACCTCCTTGTCCTGGACAAAAGGATGAAAAATACCGATGGCGTTGGAACCCCCGCCCACGCAGGCCACCACCGTATACGGCAGGCTCCCGGTCTGCTCCAGCATCTGCTCCCTGGCCTCCCGGCCGATTACTGACTGCAGCTTGCGCACCAGAAGCGGGAATGGATGCGGTCCAACAGCAGAGCCCAGGCAGTAGTGCGTATCCGACTGATGCGCTATCCAGTACCTAAGAGCCGCGTTGATGGCGTCCTTGAGGGTCCTGGTGCCGCTCTCCACCGGCTCCACCCTGGCCCCCATGAGTTCCATGCGGTGCACGTTGATGCTCTGGCGCTGTACATCCAGGGCCCCCATGAAAACTATGCAGTCCAGCCCCAGCATGGCCGCTGCCGTGGCCGTGGCCACCCCGTGCTGTCCGGCCCCGGTCTCCGCCAGCAGGCAGCTCTTGCCCATATGTCTGGCCAGCAGGGCCTGTCCCACGGTGTTGTTGATCTTGTGCGCCCCGGTATGGGCCAGATCCTCCCTTTTCAGATACACATCAAAGCCCAGTTCCGCTGAAAGATTACGGCAGGGGTAAAGAGGCGTGGGTCGTCCCACGAATTCCCGTCCCACCCGGTCCATATCCTTTACAAAGTCCTCATGGGGCAGAATATTGTCCACCGCCTGCTCCAGTTCCGTCAGTGGCGGCACCAGCAGTTCCGGAACAAATCTGCCGCCGAACGCACCGAAATAACCCTTTCTCATTTCATTCCTCGCAATTTATTTACTGCTTTTTTTATCTTTTCAAGGTCTTTCCGACCCGGCCCCTCTTCCACCCCGGAATTGAGATCAACGCCGGCAGCCCGGGTCCGCAGCACCAGGTCCAGATTGTCCGGCCCAAGCCCTCCGGCCATGAAAAAAGGCAGAGGGCTTTTCAATTCCTGAAGCCAGTCGCAGGCTATGCTCCGGCCATGCCCCCCCATGTTCAAGCCTGCATCCAGCAGGAAATAACGGCAGGCTTTTTCAAATCTTTTGAGTTCAGCCTGAAAATCACTGCTGCTCTGGAACCTTTCCGGCCAGAAGGTCCGCATCACCCGGCTCGGACCTACTTCATTGCAGAAATCCGGATCCTGTCCGCCGTGCAGCTGCACCATATCCAGCCCGGCCCTGTCTACAGCCTCCCGGACATCCTGCACAGCGGCACTGACAAATACGCCCACCCGCAGCTCATTTTTCCTGCTCCATTTTCCGACTTTTTCGGGGGATACGTACCTGGGGCTGCCGGGATGAAAGATAAACCCGGTAAAGTCAATCCCCAGTTCCTGACAGACCCCCAGATCCCCGGCACTGGTCAGCCCGCATATCTTAATCTTAAGAACGCTGTTCATGGAAAAAGCTCTTTTAATTTTTCCCCGGGGCCGGCACAGGACATGATACTGGTGCCGATGAGAAAGGCATCAAAGCCAAGCCTGTAAAACTCGTCCACATGGGCTGAATTGTCAATACCGCTGGCGCAGATCCAGACCTCTTGAGGCTTTTTCTGCGGCACAAGGCTTCTGGACATGTCCAGGTCCACTGTGAGCCTGTCCAGGTCCCGGTTGTTGACCATGATGATATCTGCGCCGGCCTGCCTGACCATATCCAGTTCTCCGGGTTCGAAGATCTCCACCACCGGCTCCAGGTTGTAGCTGCGGCTGACGCGGATCAAGTCCGACAACAGCCCCGGATCATTTACCACCCTGGCAATGAGCAGCAGGGCCGAGGCAGGTGTGGATGCGGTCTGCTCCACCTGCAGAAAGTCGAATATAAAGTCCTTCCTGAGTATAGGGACACCGTGTCCGGCAAATATATCCAGGTACTCCAGACTGCCCCCGAAATATTCCTCCTCCGTCAGCACGGAAAAGGCCCCGGCCCCGCCGGACACAAACTCCTGCACCGCCTTTTGCGGGGACAAAGACTCGTTTATGATCCCTCTGGAAGGCGAAGCCCTCTTGTATTCAGCAATAATTACCGGGCCGGGAGCTTCCAGGGCCTGTCGAAAGCCGGGTCTTGGGCCCTTAAACTCCTCCAGGGTTCCATCTCCGGCCTTGAGCTCTCTCAACGTCTTCAACTCCCCGGCCTTGGCCTGCATAAACTTATCCAGCATAACTCTACCCTGAAAACCTTAGTGTTTTAAGACCGCCCCTGACAATAGACCTGGCCTCCTGCATGCATTCACGCAGATCCATGGCCGGGTGGAGCAGGTGCAGGCCCAGACCCAGATTCAGGGCCACCATGTCCTGCATGGGTTTTGGCCCCTCACCGGCCAGTATCTCGCGCTGCCTGGCCAGGGCGCTTTCCTTGTCCGCACAGGCCAGCTCCTCGGGGCTGCAGGCCTCAAATCCCAGAGGCCCGGGGTCCAGAATCATTTCTTCCTGCCTGCCGTCCCGGATCATGATCCCCTGGTTCACCCCGCAGGGAGTCAACTCGTCAAACCCCAGGGCCCCGTGCACCACAGCAGCGGACTGCACCCCGCTTCCAGCCAGAACCCCGGACATAAGGGGCATAAATCCGGCGTGGGGCACTCCCAGTATCTGGTGCGTCGGCCTGGCCGGATTCAGAAGCGGACCCATAAGGTTGAACAGGCTTCTTATGCCCAGTTCCTGACGTAAAGGAGCGATGCTTGCAAAACTGGGGTGAAAATGTGGTGCAAACAGAAAAGCAAAGCTCTTGGCCCGAAGCTCGCCGGCAACCAGGGCCGGGTCATCCAGGAGCTGCAGTCCCAGGGCCTCCACCACGTCAGCACTGCCGCATGAACTGGACACTGCCCGGTTGCCGTGCTTCACCACCTGGATGCCCTGGTCGGCCAGAAAAAAGGCTACGGCGGTAGAGCAGTTAAAGCTGTTGCGGGAATCCCCCCCCGTACCGCAGGTGTCAATGGTCGCCCCGGTCAGCCCCTGCACCAGCCTGGCCCGCTGCAGAGCCACGCTCACGGCAGCTGCAAGTTCCGATGAACTCTCGCCCCTGGTCCGAAGCCCCATGAGCAGGGCCCCGCTCTGAGCCGGAGATATCTCCCCCTCGAAAAGGGCCTGAAAAACATCCCGTCCCTCACTGTAATCCAGGTGCTCTCCGGAGCATATTTTATTAAGTACTTGTTTTATCTGCATTTTTCTCTCCTCTTCTCTAATC